>QNBI01000079.1 GCA_003641675.1 Spirochaetota bacterium
AAACGGCAGTTTCCGGAAACGTAGATATTCTGGATTTTATATATTCTTTTCTGCCAGTTGAGAAAAAATATTTTCCTTCGATCCCTGTTGGGAATACCCCTCTATGGGAACCGTTAAATTTAAGAAAAAAAACGGGGTTTGCAAATCTTTACTTAAAGGATGATACTTTAAACCCCACAGGTTCTCTTAAAGACAGGGCATCGTTCCTCGTTGCAGCTTTTGCGCGCAAATACGGAATTAAGGATGTAGTAGTTGCCTCTACCGGAAATGCCGCATCTTCCATGGCTGGGATAGGAGCCGCTGCCGGGCTTAATGTAAGGATATTTATTCCTGCCTCTGCGCCTAAAGCGAAGATGGTGCAGGCTCTGCAGTACGGGGCGGATGTAACGCTTGTTAACGGAACATACGACAGGGCGTTTGACATGTCTGTTGAATATACGGAAACGCACGGAGGATTAAACAGGAATACCGCTTTTAACCCCATGACAATAGAGGGAAAAAAAACATCCGCACTTGAAATTTATGCACAGCTTAACGGAATGCCGGACTATGTTTTTGTACCGACAGGAGACGGCGTAATACTTAGCGGAGTTTACAAGGGTTTTAAAGATATTATTGCTGCCGGATTCGCCTGTAAAATGCCGGTGATTTATGCGGCGCAGGCGGAAGGGAGCAGTGCGGTATGCAGAGCGTTAAGTGCGGGAGATTTTACAAAACCTGTAGCATCGCAGACAGTTGCAGACTCTATTGCAGTGGATGTGCCGAGAGGCGGATATTACGCCCTCAAAGCCCTTAGAGAATTCGGAGGAAAGTGTGTTGCAGTATCGGATAATGAAATAGTAGAAGCCCAGCATGAACTTGCGTCGGTATCCGGGCTTTTTGCTGAGCCTTCTTCCTCTGCAGCATATGCGGGGTTTTTAAAGGTTAAGAACATTATTCCATCGGACAGCATCGTTGTGCTTTTAATTACCGGAAGCGGCTTAAAGGATATAGACACTGCTATGATGGGAGTGAAGATGCCATAACAAAGTACCCGGTAGAGGCCGTGCTAACAGGTAATAGTAGGAGAAATAATGGAAGAAAAATATACCAAGAAAAATATAAGTACTCCCGTTGAAAGGCCGGATGCAAGGCCTAAGATCCAGGGCAAAGAAAAGTATGTAGATGATAAAAGCATACCCGGAATGATCTATGCTAAGAACCTTGTTTCCACTTTTGCAAAAGCGAGGATTAAATCCATTAAAATCCCTGCTGTTCCTAAAGGATATGCAGTAATAGATAAAAATGATATTCCCGCCTCAGGAAAAAACCGTGTAAAGATGATAGCGGATGACTGGCCGTTCCTTGCCGAAGACACTGTAAATCATATTGGAGAGCCTGTACTTATAGTTGCAGGGCCGGACAGGGCGGAAATTGACAGAATCTTAAACGAAATTAAAGTTGAATATGAACCCCTGGAAGCAGTTGTTACCATGGAGGATGCAGAGAAAAAGAACAGCTGTTTTGTTGACTACAGGCTAAAGAAGGGAAATCCGGAAGAGGCTTTAGTAAATGCCTCGCGTGTTATAGAGGATATATATTTCACAGGAATTCAGGAGCATATATACCTTGAACCACAGGGGGTGATTGCAGAGTATACTAACGGTAAAATCACAGTATACGGCTCTATGCAGTGTCCATACTATGTTAAAACCGCACTCGTACAGGCTTTCGGGTTTAAAGAGGATAAAATACGGATAGTGCAGACAACTACCGGCGGGGCTTTCGGCGGTAAAGAGGATTATCCATCTCTTATATCTTTCTATGCAAGTCTGGCGGCGTATAAAACCGGAAAGCCCGTTAAAATGGTTTTCGACAGGCTGGAAGACATAGTTACAACAACAAAGAGACATCCTTCCAAAACACATATTAAAACATATTTAGACAGTTCCAATAGAATACTAGCTATGGATATCGATTTAAAATTAGACGGAGGGGCATACGAAGGGCTCTCTTCTGTTGTGCTCCAGCGGGCAATTTTTGCGGCAACGGGAGTGTACAGTATTCCCAATGTTAATGTAAGGGGCAGAGTATTCCGCACAAATACAGTCCCAAAGGGTGCTTTCCGCGGTTTCGGCGGACCCCAGGGGATATTTGCCATAGAGATGCATATGGAACGTATTGCCTTTGAACTGGGCACAGACCCCGCAGACTTAAAAAAGAAATATTTCCTTAAAAACGGCGATTTAACGCTTACCGGAGGGAAAATACACGGCGATGTGAAACTTCCTGAAATGTTAGAAAAAGTTCTTGAAATGTCGGGGTACAGGGAGAAGTATAAAAAATTTGCAGAGGATGACCGGTCCGGTAATCCGGATGTTTTTAAAAAGTACAGAGGTATTGGAGTTTCGGTCTTTAATCACGGCTGCGGTTTCACCGGAAGCGGCGAAAGGGATAAGATAAAAGCGCACGTTAGGTTAAAACATTTGGGCGGAAACAGCGTGGAGCTTCTCGTATCCAGCGTTGAGATGGGGCAGGGGGCGCAGACGACTCTAAGAAAAATAGTTTCGGATGCTCTGGATATTCCATTTACAGATGTTGTGTATAATAACCCGGATACGGACAGTGTCCCGGACTCGGGACCTACCGTAGCATCCAGGACTGCAATGATAGTGGGTAATATTGTTCTTAAAGCTGCTATGGAACTTAAGGAGAAACTTAAAAACAGGCAGGAAAAGGCTCCGGGTGCTCCGGGTGCAGAGCCCGCGGAACTTACAGTAGAAAAGCATTATGAACAGCCGGAGGAGATTGTGTGGGACCAGGACAACTTTAAAGGCGATGCCTATCCGGACTATTCCTGGGGAGTTAATGTTGTAGAAGTTGAAATTGACCCTTTAACACTTGAATCTGTACCTAAAGGAATATGGGCTGTATATGATATAGGTATACCCTTAGACGAAGCAATAGCAGAGGGACAAATGCGGGGCGGCATTGCACAAGGAGTGGGCTGGGCGAGTATAGAAGTTATGACAGAGGAAAACGGAAAGTTAAAACAGGCCTCTGTAACCGACTACATTATTCCGACTGCGGAAGACCTTCCGAAAATGGAGATTGCCTTTGTGAACAATCCTTCTCCATACGGACCCTACGGTGCTAAAGGGGCTGGGGAGATGCCCCTTGTAGGAGCGGCTCCCGCCTATGCAGCTTCTGTTATGAATGCAGTTCATAAACCTGTAAACCGTATTCCTGTAACTCCGGAATATCTTTTTTCGCTTAATATTTAAAAATTGTTCTGTCTATTAATCGCTTGACATGCTATTTAATTATGATTAATTTAGTAGTAATAGGAGGGCTATTATGCCGGATAAATATTTAAGAGAAGATATGAAGCATGTATATGCTCAATTCATGGATATTTTTAAGAAAGCCGGGGAAGCTGTTCCCGGTTATGCAGATGCGTTTATGAAATTTGTAGGCGAGGGAGAAAAAGACGGAGCTCTGTCTCATAAAACAAAAGAACTTATAAGTATTTCATTAAGTATTGTACAGCACTGCAAATTCTGTATTGCATTTCATGTTAAAGAGGCTATTGATGCAGGAGCAACAAGTCAGGAAATACTGGAAGCGTCGCTTGTAGCAGGGGTAATGGGCGGGGGTCCTGCAGTAGCTTATTTCCGTTACGTTCTGGATGCAGTAACAGATTTTACTTCTTAGTTAACGAAACGGTGCAAACCGGGCCGGCGTTGATATTTCTTACAATAAGTTATTTAATATATCCATGGCGGTAAAACATCAGTCTAAAATTGTTTATATTCATACGATAAAGGGCCTTGACGGATTATTCGATGACTTAACCCGAAAGTTTATACCAGAGGCGAAAGCTTTCCATATAATAGATGAAACATTAATATATACAGCTTTAAGTGAAGGGAAAGCCACCCCCTATATATATAGAAGGGTTACAGAACATGCCGTTTCTGCAGTGGAATTCGGAGCTAATGTAATACAGCTTACGTGTTCCTCTATATCGGAAACGGCGGATCTTGTAGGCTTAAGCGTCACGGTTCCGCTTTTAAAGATAGATGAGCCCATGGTTCGTGAGGCGGTAAATAAGTACAGGACAATCGGCATTATTGCAACGGCTCCCACGACACTAAACCCCACCTTAAGGCTTGTGGCGGGAGAGGCTGATGCCGCAGGCAAAGATGTGAAAGCGGTTCCGGTTCTGTGCGAGGGAGCATATTCTGCATATTTACAAGGGGATAAGGACCGGCACGACAGGATTGTAAAGAAACATCTGCTTGAGCTTATGGAGGAGGTCGATGTTATACTGCTTGCTCAGGTTTCTATTGCCCGTATAGTGGAGACGCTTAAAGAAGGAGAGGTTCGGGTGCCTGTTCTTTCCAGTCCCGAGCCGGCAGTTAGGCATATTGCAGAAGTACTAAAGGGCGGTAATTCGGTATAGCAGCGGATGATAATACAGATTACGACAGATGTTCAAGATCATCCATCTCCTTATAACTTCCCGATGCATGTTTGTTTATTTTCTTTTATACTGTCTTAAATGTAAAAATTACTGTATGTTAAGAAGGAACTATGAAATACGGGCTGAAATTCGGGATAGTGGCGGATGACAACACAGGGGCTTCCGATGCCGCCGGAATGCTTACAGAAAGGGGGGTAAAGACCATCCTTGTTCTGGATGCTTCGGCCCTCAAAGAAGGGGGGTCTTTCTCCGGTTACAATGCGTTAGTTCTTTCCACAGTTTCAAGGTCGTTGAGGCCGGAAGAGGCATACGCCAAAACGGCTTCTGCAGTTAAAATTATTAAAAATCTCGGCATTAACAAAATACAGATTAAATATTCCTCTACTTTCGATTCCACTCCAAAGGGGAATATAGGCCCTTCACTCGATGCGGCTATGGATGTTCTGGAAACGAGAGCAGCTACCGTATCACCTGCATTACCTGTAAACGGTCGTACAACATATTTCGGCTATCACTTTGTTAACGGTGTTCTTTTATCCGAATCTCCTTTAAGGGAGCACCCTTTAAACCCGATAACAGACTCATCGCTTGTAAGGTGGCTTCAGTATCAGACAAAACGCCGGGTCGGACTTGCGCCGCTTAATATTATCCGAAACGGAGCGGAGCAGCTTAAAGCATTTATAGAAAATGAGAGCTCTAAAGGGGTCTCGTATTTTATTACTGACACTATCGAACAGAACGACCTGTCTATTATAGCAGAGGCAACAAAGGATCGGCAGCTAATAAGCGGAGGCTCAGGGATAACCGCAGAGATTCCGGCTCTTCTCTTTAAAGGTGCAGAGAAGCCGGACTATGATAAAAGGCTTTCGGCTATAAGCAGAAAAACTCTTATCGTGGCAGGAAGCTGTACACCGATGACTCTAAAACAGAACATGTATGCCGTGAAAACAGCTCAAGCAGATATTTTTGAATATAAGCTGGATGGGATAGAAGTGCTTAAAGGCCTGGTGAATCCTGAAAAGACGGCAGTAAGAATTATAGAAAAAGCCAAAAGCATGTGGGATAAGAGTGAATGCAGTGCTGACGAAATCGACGGCCATGCTGGTCATGGCAATACCGCTGCAATGGGAATTCTTATCTCAACCTCTGCCGAAAAGAAAGAGGTTGATGCTGTGAAAGAGTTCGGAAAGAGTTTGGGTTATACACCGGAAGAAACAGGGCTAAAGGTGAGAGAAGCTTTGGCTTCCGTATGTGCCCAAGTAATCGAAAAGGAAGATTTCGGAAGGCTTGTTGTTGCGGGCGGAGAGACATCCGGGACTGTCTGCAGATATCTTGGAATAAAAAGTCTGGAAGTCGGCCTTCCATTAGAACCCGGTGTTCCTTACTGTTTTACAACTTCCAAACCGGAAATGCTTGTAGTGCTTAAATCGGGTAATTTCGGCAGTGAGGATTTTTATCTGCGTGTTCAGAAACTTTAGAGGAGAAACCATAGACAGACAATTTCCGACAGGTGCCTACCAAAAAACACATGCCGATAGATGTTTTTCACCAAACTGTCTTTCGAGGGGGATGCTGCAGCAGTTGCTGCCTAGCAGGTTATGTGGAGCACAAAGTTTGTATCCGGGTCATTTAAACTCTTAGCTGCATCTTTTGTTTTTTTTAGCACCAGCTTAACGCCTAACTGTTCCGCTTTTTTAAATACGTCATCGGTTACCGGGAGGCTTCCGTACATACCTGTACCAACGATAAGTGTACCGCAGTCCCATGGAATATTTTCATGCACGGTTAAAGGAGTATGTCCATATTCATGCTTCATCATCCTGGAAACGGACTTTTTACGGAATTCTATTTTACCCTTTGATATTACGATATCTTCGGTGAATGTCCTGCCGTCGATAACTATCTTTCCAAAGGATACCTCTGCTACTTCCAAAATATATCTACCTATTTTAGGTTTTTTATAAGCTCAATAAGCCTATCCGGCCTGTCCATTATTATTCCGTCTACACCCCACGAAATTAGCTTTGCCATAGTATCTGTCCTGTCAACTGTCCATACTATCATTTTAATTCCCAGATTGTGTGCCTCTTCGAAATCTTTCTCTGTAATATCTCTGTAATAGGGTGTACTGCGGAAAGGGCGGATATATTTTAATCTCTATATTAAATCGTATTTCGCCGGCCTGCATTGTTTCTGCAAGTTTAAAAACCTCAGCCAGAGAAGGGATGTGTGTATTTGGCACGGATTTCTGTTCACTATGAGAGTGGTAGTTACCTAATGTTCGGGTTAATCTTCCCCATATCGTATTTTTCAAGCTCGGAAAATGTAAGATCCTTGATAAATATATTACTCGTGCTGGGAATGAAATTACCGTTTTCATCTCTTGTAATAGCATAGTTGAGTCTGGGGTTATGGCTTACAACTACAACCCTGTCCTTTGTTACTGCTGTGTCAAGCTCAAGGGTATTAATGCCTAAATTTATTGCATATCTAAAAGCAGGGGGAGTGTTTTCGGGCCGTCTGTCTCTTCCGTCTCTGTGGGCTTGGATATTAAACCGGGTGGAAAGCGTATCGGCAAAGGATAGAATGCCGGCAGTTAAAAAAAGTAAAACCAATAGATACTTTTTCATATTAGCCGTATTATACTCCCCTGCCGATTCTCAATCAAGCTCCGGTTGTATCCTTAACTATCGCTGCCGGCTGGGTTTCTGCGGAGATAACTGCTGTAATGTTTAAGAGCTTTATCTCTGGAAGAAACCGCCCTGTCTGTAGAGTTGCCTCTGTATTCCCCTGCAAAGAATGCAACAGCCCTTATCCATGAGGCCTCCTCTTCAGCATATTTCGGTTCCTGTCTAAAATCCCATGCGTGTTTTCTTATATACTCTTTAAGGTTCTTATCGAGAGCTTTTAAATAACTTTCCGCTTTTTCAACCAACAGGTAAGCTGTGTATTTGTCTCTGGCAGTTTTAATTGCCTGTCGTAAATGGGGAAGACAGAGACCGTCGGAGTTAAGATATGCCTCGCGGAATTCTCTATTGTTCAGTCCGTTTACCAGCCATTCTATATATGCATTTTCTGACTGTTTTAGAGATTTGCAGATATGGCATTCTTTCTTTTTGGATACGCTGCCGGCAAGAGCCTCTGCAGGTTTTTCTTTCTTTGTAAATTTGGAAGCTGCTCTGGCAAGAAAGCCTGCTGCAGGCGGATGACAATATTCACTTTCCTGCTCATCATTTCGGCTGTTTCGGCTTTTAAGTA
>QNBI01000080.1 GCA_003641675.1 Spirochaetota bacterium
AGCCTTGTTGATGTGATGAAAAACTATATGGCAAACAGAAGTTTTTCCCGTGGCATAGAGCAGTTAACTGCGGATGCTTCTATGGTTTTTGTGGGAAATACAAGTAAAAGTGTGTCCTACATGTTAAAGCATGCAAACCTATTTTATGACCTTCCTGATAGATATCAGGATACTGCTTTTTTGGATAGGATCCATTATTACATCCCGGGTTGGGAAGTGAGCATAATAAGAAATGAAATGTTTACCTCGGAATTTGGCTTTATTGTGGATTACTTAGCACAAGTCTTTAAGATTCAGCGCTTTCAGGATTACTCAGATTTATACAGAAAGTATTTCGAACTGGATAATTCGCTTTCTACAAGGGATAAAGAGGGAATAAATAAAACAGTTTCGGGTCTTTTAAAGATAATATTTCCCCACCGGGAAGCTGAAAAAAAGGAAATCGAAGAGATCCTTGTTTTTGCAATAGAAGGCAGAAAGAGAATTAAATCTGAAATATATAAAATAGATCCCACTTTTGATCCTGTTAAATTTCACTATAAGGATTTAGAGACAGGCAGCATAGTTGGTGTTAATACAAATGAGGAAAAGCGGTATCCTATCTTCTTTGTTCACAGGGAAGAAGAAAAAAGTGAAACGGAGAACAGAGTGTTAGTAAATAGTAGTGAAAAAGGTATAGGTTTAAGCTTTGAGCGGGCAAAAGGAAAAAGAGATCCCAATAAAATTCATTTTACTATTATGGAAAATCAAACTGGTATAAGCTATAGAAAATTATTCGGTAAATATCTTAAAAATGCAAAGAAGATCGAAATAATAGATCCATATATTAGAAAAGTGTATCAAATTCGTAACCTGGTTGAATTTATAGAGGTTGTACTCTCTCAGAAAGAAGAGGGGGAAGAGGTGGATATCCATCTTATTACAGACTATGGTGATATGAATAGAACAGAAATAGAGAATCACCTCCGTGAGCTGCAGGATAATCTTATTAATGTTGATATCAATTTTACCTTTGAATTTGCAACAAAACATAAAATCCACGCTCGCAGTATCCAGGCCGATACAGGTTGGAAGATCTTACTTGACCGTGGCCTTGATATTTTTCAACGGTATAATTATGGTCTTTTTGCAATCGAATCGGTTAGTCAGGAAGCTCGTTTCTGCAAGGCTTTTGAGATTACATATTTAAAGGCAGACAGGAAGAAGTAAATCCAATTATTTGGATTTTTAGTAAATAATGAATATAGAAGAAATAATAGATTTCATTATAGATGTTCTTAAAAAGGTACCAGGTCGGACAAAGCACGATCTTTCGTGGATTTTAACCCATCACGGATATAAACCTATTACAACACATGGGATTAATTCTATATTATATGGAAATCCAGATTTATTTTTTTATAAAACATATGGTGATATGTATGTACGCCATTGGTACTTATGTAATCACAATAATTTTCCCGAAGTAGAAGACAAAACTAAAGAAGATTTGATAGAAGCCTCTTCCCTTTTCCTTTCTTGGTTTCATCAGGAAACTTCCTTAGGCTAATTATTGTAATAAACTTTGGCAAGTTTGCAAAGAATTAGAATCTATAGCTGGCAGGGAACAAGATAATAGACTTAAAAAGATTTCTTTTTTTAGTTTCTCCTTTACGTTAAGTTAAATTGCAAAAAAAACAAATTACCGGCAACAGACTTGCTTTACTGCCAATAATTTTGTATGCGCAGCTTAAGGAGCTGGTAATTAAATATTAATGTGCATTATGTTTGGATATCCAGATAGAATAACCATTCTTAAAGGATATTTTTAGTTTAATGTTCACCTTTGATAATATTGAGTTTTTAATGTAAACTTAAGGCATCATTAAAAAGATTGGGAATTTTAGAATGTTAAGGCAGCACAGTAAAAAAATATTGAAAATGAGAAGGCAGAGGAATGAAAACGATAGAAGAGCTCAAAAAACTATTGTCTATAAATAAAAGTGAAATTTGTGAGCGATATGGAGTGAATAAAATTGGTATTTTTGGCTCTTATGTAAGAGGGGAACAGAATAGTAGGAGCGATATAGATATTCTTGTTGAATTTAAAAAGGGATATAAGAATTTTGATAATTACATGGAATTAAAGTTTTATCTAGAAGAACTACTTTCGAAAGACATCGACCTATTAATTGAGTCTGCAATTAATAAAAAATTAAAGCCAGGTATCCTAGAAGAGGTTGTTTATGCCTAAAAAGAGAGATTTGAAAATCTTTTTAGATGATATTCTCGAAGAGATAGAGAAAATAGAAAAATTTACAAAAGGTATAAAAAAGCCGGAAGATTTGGAAAAAAATGAAGTCATTTATTATGCGGTGTTAAAAGCACTGGAAAATATTGGGGAAGCTGTAAAACATATTCCAGAAGAGATGCGTGATTTTCATGCTTTAGAATGGAAAAAAATTGCAGGGTTAAGGGATATTATTATTCATGAATATTTTGGAATTGATACTGATATAATATGGGACGTGGTGAAGAATAAACTTCCGATGTTGAAACTGGAAATTAAAAAAATGCTGCTCTAATGGAAGTAATAATTACGGTGATGAAATATACACTATTTTTGCATTAAAAGTGATGTATTATCCCTTAATACCGCTGGATGCTATGCTGGATACAAACCATTTCTGAAAAATAAGAAATACTATCAGTATTGGAACAGTTATAAGAGCTGCAAAAGCAAGAACATGCCCCCATTGCATATTTAATACATAAAAGGCTGTAATCCCGATAGATAACGGCCGTACTCTTTCGGACCGTGTCACCATTAACGGCCAGAGGTAGGAATTCCATAGGAGCAAAGAGTTTAAAATGGAGACTGTTGCAAAAACAGATTTAGACAGAGGAATAGTAATATGAAGATAAATAAAAAAAGGTGAAGCGCCTTCAATTTTTGCAGCCTCGTCCGTATCCGGATCTCTTGAGCGGCAACTTTAAAACGGAATAGGGGCAGTTTTACTCCGGATTATGCAGGTCAGATAAGCGATAGTTGTAATTCCTTTAAAAAAAATAATTAATTATGCAGCTACCCATTAAAAAAACTCCAATCACACAAAATTAAAAATATATATTATAAATTTGGTAAGATATAACCTCTTAGCACCATCTAATAGATAAGTGATTAGTAATAACCAAATAAAAAATTATTAATAGGAGAGGGAAATGAAACGTTCCATAATTATGATTTTTCTCGGTGCAGTTGTAGTCCTTAGCTTTATAGGCTGCCAGAGCTTTACAGCAAATAGGGCAAATAAGGCGGGTAAGGCAACTAATGTAAATCTTAAAGCCGGAAATGCTGAATTCAACGGGACTGCAGCAGAGGAAGAGGGATACTGGTATTCACGGTATAACCTCGGCAATCTTGTTATGAGGTCAGAAATGGGCGAGGCATTTATGCCGGAAAAGAGCATGGTTAAAGCAATGGTAAAAATGGCAGATGCAGACCCGGCAGACGGTGATACTGCTGTACCGCCGACAAATGCCGCTTTGCTGAGCACTGTTTATGCAAGCGGTGATCCCCATTATATTACAAAGTTCAACCCGGCAGATTACAAAACTCAGCGATGGGATGCGGCGACGTTTGATACAACTGTAACTTCACAGGCGCTTGGCTGGACCATAATAAAAGAGACCGAGTGGGGCAAACAGTTCCACGTAGATGAACACTTCGGCAAACCGCAGGATGATTTCGGGGCACAGTGGAGGTTTGCAGGGCTTGTATTGGTAGCATAAGCAAAAATGCAGTACATGCATGCATTAAAAAAGCCTAAAAACTCTGACGGATTAATTGCAGACAGTAACGGCAATGTTAACTGGCGCGGGCAATGGGTAATGCTGGAAGCGCTTAGCGATCTGGGAAAAACTCTCTTGTTGTCAGCGGTTCCTCACAGCGTGACCAACCGCTACAGGGACCCGAAAACATCTCAAATGTTATTGAACTCAAGCAATGTATTATTCGCCGTTCTTTCTAACCGCAGCCCTGTAGATACAGGAGAACTTTCTCTTGCGATACAGTCCCTCATGTGGTATGCATACGCCACAAATAGCAAGGGAAACGTTGGTAAGGCTGCAGCAAAGATAGCAGAATTCGGCGATAAACTTATAGCGAAGAACAATTCATCAGCTACAGATAATGCCTATGCAGTTCGCGGACTTATCGAAGCCTACAGAGCTACCGGAAATGAGAAGTATTTAGACAAAGCGGCCAAAACCTTTGAAAAACTCTCTACACAGTACATAGCAGAAGATGGTTACTTTAAAGGCCGGAATGCTTATACAATTAATGATGTGGCAGTTATACTCGGTGCAGTTAATAGCGTAAAATTATTTGCAGGCGACAAGGTAAACCAGGACCGTGCTGAACAGATTTTTAAGGGCTTTTTTGAAAGTGCAGTAAATATTAGCGGTTTACAGCTGTCTGCTCCTCCTAAAGGCCTGGCCAAAGGCAAGTTCGAGCAGCACCATCCCGATATATTCTATGCATATCCCGGAATGGCAATACCGCCCAAAGCCGGCGGGAAATACGGTGTAGCTCCTGTTTTCGGAAGTGAGATACAGTGGAAAAACGGAGCATGGGAATTAACTAATGCACGTTTTAATTCTGCAGGAGCGATGCATGCATCTAACGAGTTTATCTGGTTTCATAACGATGAAGTTAACGGCTTCCCGGAAATTAGATAAATAAATATATCATTGAATTAATAGTTGATGGTACGGCGAATCGTTGTACCATCGATTTTTTTACTAAGAATGCTCATAAGAAAAAAGACTATTGTTCTTTTGCCAGTACATATACCATGCAGGCAGAAGCTTTTGCCTTTTATCAACAAAATAATCTTCTGGATACTTATTTTTAAAAGAAATATCAGATTCATTTGCTTTTTCCAGATAAACTCAAAGTGCTTATTCCGGTGAAAGTTGCTTATAAGTTGTTAAGCACTACCTTTTCTCAATAAGAAAATGATTTCTTTTGTGTTGCACCCCCTGTGTCAGGATATCAAGACTAATAAGAACTGGAATTAAAGCAAGTTTTTCTGTAGAATAGTCCCCGCAGGTAACAATTATAAAATGGCACATTTTAGTTTAAGAAAAGATTTAAAAAGTATATTAAAGCTCGGAATACCTCTGCTTGCTGGAAGCCTCTCCGGATATTTTCTGCAGCTGGCAGATACAATAATGGTAGGCAGGCTCGGCACGGAGTCCCTTGCGGCAATTGCAATAGCCGGAATCGTTACCTCCATCTTTTTCGTTCTCTCGTGGCCTATCACTGTGGGAACACAGACAATTGTATCCCGAAGGTACGGAAAGGAAACTGTAGATGACTCTCTTATACCAGCGACCGGTGAAGTTTTGCTGCATTCCTTTATGGTGGCTATTTTTTTTGGTGGTATCAGCTTTTTCCTTGCCTTCTTTTCAAAATACCTTCTTGGCTTTCTGCTTAAAGACCCCAAATTAATAGAACTCGCCCTGTCCTATATAAATATCATTAAATGGGTTTTCCCAGTTGTAGGCCTCTATGCATCTATGACAGGTTTCCTGTCCGCCGTAAACCGTACACCGGTAATAATGATTGCTTCATTAAGTGCAGATTTTTTAAATATTTTTTTCAATTACATATTGATATTCGGAAAGTTCGGTTTTCCCGCAATGGGGATAAGGGGTGCTGCTCTGGGTACCGTACTGGCGCAGAGTGTAGGGTTTATTTATCTCGTACTTTACATAGTTTTTTCTGAGAAAATGAGGCCATATCATGTATTTAATAGGAATAAACTTAAACCCGAACTCATGTGGGGAATTGTAAAGTTTTCCTTTCCCGTGATGGTTCAGAATTTCTTTGCTCTTTCGATAATCCTTATCTATGAATCGATTATAGGTAACATAGGCGCCCTGTACCTTGCAGTAA
This sequence comes from Spirochaetota bacterium, assembly GCA_003641675.1. GTDB lineage: Bacteria > Spirochaetota > Spirochaetia > SZUA-6 > SZUA-6 > SZUA-6. The sequence goes on from QNBI01000080.1 coordinate 5,942, forward strand.
CACACATAGTCTTTTCTATCTTCAGGATTAACAAAACCATAGTAGGGGGCCTTGCCAGAGGGGCTGCAATTCTTGTCGGCAATTCTCTTGGAAGAAACGAGAAGGACCACGCCATCCATTATATTCTAAGCTGTGAGTTTATAGCCTTGCTAATAGGTATTACAGTAACCGGGGTTACATTAATTTTCCCAGGAACAGTAATTAAAATATTCAACAAAGATGTACAGACTATTTTCATAGGAATAAAGGCTCTCCATTTTTTTGCGGCATTTTTCTTTATAGAGATAATGGGCTTCTCATTCGAAATGATATTCACGCACAATGGCTGGGGGAAATATGTGTTGTTTTCCGAGTTCACCACGAATGTGCTCTTTATCCTCGGAACTACAGTTCTAATGATAAAAGTTTTTGACACAGGGATATACGGCGCCTGGCTGGGATTTGGCCTGTATCAGGTTTTTCATGCACTAATTCTTACCAGAGGCTTTTTCTCTAAAAGGTGGCTATTAATAAAAGTAGAGCATGAAGAGTAAATTGATATATAGAGCAACAGGCTGTCCGATTCTATTTCTTTAAGTGAGAAATTTGGAGTTTGTAATTAAAATAGAATGGGTATTGAACTTTGTTTTTAGTGTGCCTATTAATATGCTTTTTCGAATTATTAAGTGAAAACTCCTGTTTGTTAAAATAATTCGTGTTGTAATCGTTGTAATAAAAAAAGCCTAAATTCCTTGACAAACAAATCTATTGAATTTAAAATTATACAAATATTTAAGATTTTAGATTTTAGCCTATTGGGCAAAATCTAAAAGGGCGAAAATATTATTACTATTTAAGGTTTAAAGCAATCAACCGGACAAGCCTGGTGAGTAAAAGGAACTGTATTTGCCAAAAAAGATTGTGACCTTACCAAAAATTAATACCCAAAAGAGGAGTGATCTGGTCTATAAAATCCTCTATGAAGAAATCGTAAGAGGTAAATATCCTGCAGGGTACAAGCTCGATTTAAATGATATAGAACAGCAGTTAGGGATAAGCAGAACTCCATTAAAGCTGGCACTTCACAGGCTGGAGCTAGAGGGTTTAGTAGAAATTAAAGCCCAGTATGGAACTTTTGTTACGACTCCTACTCCTGAGCAGATAATAGAGGCATTTGGTGTCCGCATAATGATAGAGACGTTTATAATAGATGATGTTATTAAAAAGATGACAGACAGTGATTTCCTGGGGCTGAGTAGGATAATAGATCATTTAAATTCGCTGGAGGAATCGGGGATAGAGGATGAAGTGTATATAAGGCTTATGGAAATGGATAGGGATTTTCACCGTTCTCTTGTTAGTCTGGCGGGAAATAAAACCATCTTAAAGATTTACGACAATGCAGATGTTTACCCCTATATAACGCGGGTTCTGTTTCATGTAAAAGAACGGGATCTTAAAGTAGCAAAGAAGGAACATGCTGTTATTATAGAGGAACTTAGAAAAAGAGATGGAGAAGGGGTTCGGCAGGCTATAATTTTACATTGCAAGCGGTCAGAAAAATCTACATTAAATGCTTTAAAATATTATAGAGAGAATTAAATTATGGAAGATATTCTTACTGACTGGGTTAAAAAACGAATATCAAGTAACAGCTTTAACGATTTTCTCAGTAGCAGCCTAATAGATTTATGTAGTATTAATACTACTCCGGAAGAAGAGCTCGAAAAAGTAAGGATTAATGAAGATAATACCTTTAAAAAAATAGAAGAAATAATAATC
>QNBI01000081.1 GCA_003641675.1 Spirochaetota bacterium
AAAAGCAGGACTTACTCCGATAGTATTCAACAATCACCCTCTTTTATTTAAGATATTTTGTATACAATATTTATAATCCAAAAATGTTCTAATGTCAAGATAAATTATTCATAATCTAATATAATATTTTGTATACAATATTATATAATCTTTCTTGACCATCTTTCTTATGTCCTTTATAATAAAACATGGAGTATAATAGATAATGTATACAGTCCATAGAGAAGAGCTTTCGGAAATGGTTTATCGGTCTATCAAAGAGATGATACTGACAAATCAGCTCTCAACAGGTGAAAAAATTGTGCAGGAAAAAATAGCTTCACAGTTAGGTGTTTCCCGTTCCCCCCTCCTTGCAGCCCTTGCCAAACTCGAAAGGGAGATGCTTATACAGATTGTTCCAAGAAAAGGAGCTTTTGTACGCAAACTCTCTGTAAAAGAATTTGTAGATTTATATGAAATAAGATTACGCCTGGAACCTCTCGGCGCCTACGAAGCCGCTGTAAGAAGGTCGGACAAACAGCTAAAAGAACTTAAGAAACTGCTTACAGAATGTGAAAAAAGTATGAACAAAACGCATACAGGCGGTTTAAAGAAAGCAGATTATAAGTTTCATATGAAAATAATGGAGATAAGTGAAAATGAGTTCCTATACAGAATGGTTTCCGTCTCTAACATGATGCTAATGAGCAACTTAGAAGGGCTTCTAAAAACTCCGGAGAAAAGCCTTAAGGATCACAAAAATATATTTAAGGCTATTGCGGGCAGAAAAGGCAAAAATGCTGAACAATTTATGTACGAGCATATTTTGGAATCTGTAAATAATCTAAAAAAAAGAGAAAATATTAATGCAAAAGATTAAGAAAGACGCTCTGGGAAATCTTGTTTATGGGAAAATCAAGCTTATGATTCTAAACGGTGCATTAAAGCCGGGGCAGAAGATCAACAAGAAAGAACTCACAGAACAGCTTTCTGTAAGCCAGACGCCTGTAAACGAGGCAATTATCAGACTAACAGGCGAAGGCCTAATAGAGCAGCAAGAAAGAAAAGGATTTTTTATAAAAATATTTACATATCAGGATCTTAAGGAGTTTTTTGCCATTCGAGCAGGGATGGAAGGGGTTGCCTTAAGACTTTGCGTAGAGGAACAGCCGGATAATACACTGGATAAACTCACACACTTCTTTGATAATTTTTCTCTTCCTCTAGATGAAAATGAATATAAAAAGTACCTAAAGGCGGATCAGGAGTTTCATCAAAAGATTATTGAACTCTCACGAAATTCAATTATTATTAATTTTAATAAAAATTTCGATTTTATAATGAAATCGTATCAGAAGGGGCTTATCCGGCCTCCGGAGGAAACACTACCTGAACATAAGGCAATTGTAAAAGCCGTTCGTAATAGAGACTCAGAAAAGGCGCAGCAGCTTTTAATAGAACATCACCTTAAGAGCAGAAAAGTAATAAAGGATCAGCACCTTAAATACAATACAAATAATTAGGCTGTATATATGATTACACGAAAGGAATGGGAAAGCACACGTAAATGGGCATGGAATTTTGTCAAAGAATCCGGACTCCATTTAGATAGGGCGGAGTTTAAAAATATTGAGGTTGCAGATTTAGGCCTTGGAGAACTTAAAACTACAGGCCTGCAGATACTTACCCTCTACAGCAGTTCATTAATAGGGATAAAACTCCTTATATCCAGGCCTTTTCAGTTTTTTCCTCAGCACCGCCACCCTCCGTCTAAAGACGGCTCCTATCCCGGCAAAACAGAAATCTTTCGTGGTCAAACGGGTACTATGTACCTCTATGTTCCCGGCGAACCCGCAGAAAATCCACAGGTATTCCCCCCTAATCATAGGAAACAGTACTGCTCTGTCTGGCATGAAATTGCATTAACACCCGGAGTACAGTATGTAAGCCCTCCTAACACCTGGCACTGGTTTATGGCAGGCAACAAAGGCGCTGTCGTCTTTAGTTTTTCTACAAAGGTAACGGACTCCGAGGATCAGTTTCTCGACCCTCAGGTAAAGAGAAAAACAATAATAGACGGATAGTCAAATCCGGAACTTATTGTAAACTTTAAAAAGAGAGTCCTCTTCACCGACATTGCCGGGAAAAATAACAAAGGGAATACGCCCGAACCGGTGATTAACAGGAAGCTTAATAACAGGAACACCGGGTAAAATCTGCCCCATAACCCGCGCTTTGTCTATTTTTAGGCCATCAGCTAAAACAACATGGGATGTAATTCCGCCCTTTGCAATTATAAAAGAAGGTTTCCCAGGAAATTCTTCGATTATTCGTGCAAGAAATTCGGATATTTTCCGTCCTGCCGATAATCTCTTTTCCCTGCTTTTAAACTTTTTTTCATTCCTGGGCGTAGCTATAACAAGTGTCCGCTTCATATCTTTGTTTTTAACTCTATCTAACAACAATTCCAGATAACTACCCGGCTTCTCTAGTACCTGTTCAATGTCCAGTTCCAGAATATCCAGAGCAGCTCTCTTTTTAAGAAACTCAAGCTGTTCTGTAGATTTTTTTACATAGGACCCAACGACAATTACCCCGTTTCCCTTTATATCAAACTGGTTTCCTTCTATAAGCGGTTTATCGTGTGTTTCTGTTATGGATTTCACTAAAGAGGCTCCGCTCTGAAAGATAAATTTTTTATCCCTTTTAATCGTTTCAAGCACTGCTTTAGAGAACCGGTTAAGGTCGGTATAATTTTCTGCATTAACAACTACATATTTTTCATTTTTTAAAGACAATAGGTAATTTATAATGTCTTTAATATCGGCAGAGCGAAGCATATCAAGAGTCACAGAACCCACATCGGCTGCTTTCACTGCACCCTTAGTTTTTTCCTCTATATATTCCGGCAGAAATGAGGTCCTATATCCAAAGACAGTATCATGTGCAAATTCTGTTTCTGATGCAGGAATACAATTTTTATCTCTGCAGACATAGTGTGTATTATTTTTTGTAATACGCCCTCCCTCAAAAAATGCAGGGCAGAGGAAAACAGCGTCCGCGCCGGGTGACCCATTTTCACCGAACATCTTACCAATAATTGTATTAATCTCCAGAGGGAAATGGCTTCTTAAGGTGGAATCCGACCTGCTTATAAATATAAGCTTTCTTCCGATTCCGCGGTTTACCAATTCTATGTTGGATACAATCTCATTCACGGTTTCTTCTGCCTCGTAAGGGTTTAAGGCCCGGCTATTGCTTAGAATAAAGAAAAAAGGAACGGTATCTTCGAATGCCTGTTGTAGAATTTTAACCTCCCATCTGGTTAAGAAAATACAGCGGGCAGCTTGAGGGTATTATCCATACGGTTGCTGTTATGGGTGAACTTGTGCAGCAGAACCCATACTACAATGTAGGCCTCAATGTAAACGGCTTTTTAAATGTTCTCGAAACAGCAAGGCTTTTTAATATTAATAAACTCGTCTATACAAGTACAGGCGCTGTATACGGAGAGGCAAAAGGAACCGTATCGGAAGAACAGCCCGTAGTACCTGCCGACCTGTACAGCTCTACTAAAATTTCATGCGAATATATTGGATTCCAGTATGCAAAACTATTTAACCTCGATTTCCGTGTGGCGCGGGTTTACTTTGTATACGGGCATGGGAAGTACCCTTCCAAATTTATAAATCTCTATAAAATAGCTTTCGGCGCATTAGAAGGCCTTACAGAACTCAACATTGAATCCGGCGGAGACCAGAGGCTTGACTTTACCTATGCAGACTGGCTTAAAAAGCAGAGGGAGCACTGAATTTTGCTTATTTTCTGCTATTTTTCTTCTGCTAATCATCGAAAATTGTTGCCATATTCCAAAGCAAACCATATATTTAAGCTATCTTAATTATTCAGGATTCTTAACAGAATGGAAAACTCAGATGAATTGGCCAATGTTCTGCTCAAATGGGCGGAGGTTTTTAATAACAAATCGATAGGTGGTCTCGTATGCTTCGGCAAAGAACACGGACTTTCTATCTCCCAGATAGGAGCACTTTTCCATCTTAATCACGGCAGAATAAGCAGTGTCTCTCAAATCGGAGACAGCCTTGGTATTACAAGTGCAGCGGCAAGCCAGATGCTCGACGGACTCCTCCGGCAAGGTCTTATTGTTCGACATGAAGATCCCGACGATCGGCGCTCTAAACAAATTGCACTTACTCGTCAGGGCACAAAAATTATTCACAATATTATGAAGGCTCGGCAGCATTGGTTCTCCTCTATCTCAAACAGAATGACGAGAGAGGAACGGAAGATAGTAATTAACTCGCTTAATATTCTCATCGAAAAGGCAGAACAGCCGGCATCGGACAGAAACCAGGTTAATAATTTCACCGGAATAAAGGAGAGCATAAATCAATGATACATCTTGCAAAATATATAAAACCCTATCTATTATTATTGGCCATTGCAGTCACGCTCCTATTTATACAGGCTTATACCAATTTGGCTCTTCCTGATTATATGTCGGATATTGTAAATGTGGGGATACAGCAGGGAGGAGTAGCCGACGCTGTTCCTTCCGCAGTCCGGAAGAGTCAGATGGATAAACTTTCTATTTTCATGAGCCCGGCCGACACAAAGCGTGTATTTTCCGATTACGAGCTTATAACTTCAGGGTCTGCTGAGGCTAAACAGTACCTTTCTCAGTACCCTGCTTTGGCAAAAGAACCCATTTACATTCGTAAAAAAATCACCCCTGCCGAGAGATTAGCAATTAACCCTATAATGGGAAAAGCATGGCTTGCCGTTTCAGGAATTCAACAGGCCATGACTAACCCCACCAAGGCAAAGATATTAGTCACCCCAGGCGAAAGTACAAACAAAAGCACAGCCGAAAACTCCGGTTCTGTTTTTGATTTTTTTAAACTACCTTCCGGGCTCTCTCCCGGTACCGACCCCTTTATGCTTATCAAGGCGCTGCCTGCAGACAGCCGCTCTAAACTTATCTTAATGATAAATAAAAAATTCACATCCATGGGACCTAAAATGATCAATCAGGCCGCTGCAGAGTCTGTTAGAGCCGAGTATAGGGCGCTTGGTGTCGATACTGCAAACCTGCAGTTACATTACATGCTGCATATCGGAGCAATAATGCTGCTTTTTACCTTAACTGCTGCCTTTGCCGCTGTCCTAACGGGGTTTATCTCTGCACGGATTGCTTCGGGGCTTGCACGAGATCTTCGTGCAGCGGTATTTAAGCGTGTGGAAGAATTCGGAATAAGCGAATTCGATAAATTTTCCACAGCCTCGCTTATTACCCGCACAACCAACGACATTATGCAGATACAAATGGTTACTGCTATCTTCATCACTATGGTTTTCTACGCTCCAATTATCGGTGTCGGAGGCATTATCCGGGCAATAGAGAAAAGCAGCTCAATGTGGTGGATCATAGCACTCGCAGTCGGGATTCTTCTCTTAATAGTTCTAACGGTTTATAATGTTGCCGTTCCAAAGTTCAAGTTAATGCAGCGCTTAACGGACCGCTTAAACCTGGTTAGCCGCGAAGCTCTTTCCGGCATTATGGTGATACGCGCCTTCAATATGCAGCCGCACGAAGAAAAACGTTTCGGCGAAGTCAACAAAGATTTAACAGACACTATGCTCTTTATAAACCGTCTAATGGTAGTAATGATGCCCTTTATGATACTCATCCTAAATGGATTATCGGTGCTGATTATCTGGATCGGATCCAAACAAGTAGCCCAATCAAACTTGCAGGTAGGGGATATGATGGCATTTATGCAGTACGTAATGCAGATTGTTTTTGCATTTCTAATGCTTACTATGATGTTCATCATGCTGCCGAGGGCATCTGTTTCCGCCGGGCGAATTGCCGAAGTATTAGAAACCGAGCCAATTATTAAGGATCCTCCAGACCCGGAGAGTTTCGGCTCTCAATTCGAACCATCCATTGAATTCCGTAATGTATCATTCCGTTATCCAGGCGCCGAAGAAGATGTTCTCCATGATATCAGCTTCACAGCGAAACCCGGACAAACAACAGCAATCATCGGAACTACCGGTTCGGGCAAAAGCACTATTGTTAACCTTATTCCCCGTTTCCATGATGCTTCCGCAGGAGCCATATATATTAGCGGAAAAGATGTTCGGACGGTTAGTCAGCATGAATTACGGAATAAAATCGGCTATGTCCCACAGAAATCCTCGCTCTTCACAGGTACGGTTGAAAGCAACCTTAGATATGGAGATGAAAATGCCAGCGATGAGACAATAAAAAACGCTGTACATATTTCCCAGTCCTATGAGTTTGTTTCTAAACTTCCCGATGGTATGGACACGGAAATTTCACAGGGCGGGGCAAACATTTCCGGAGGACAAAAGCAGCGCCTCTCGATCGCCAGAGCGCTTGTTAAGCAGGCTCCTATATACATTTTCGATGATAGCTTTTCGGCTCTTGACTTTAAGACCGACGCTAACCTTAGGCGGGCATTAAAAGCACAGACCAGGTCAAGCTCTGTTCTTATAGTAACCCAGCGTGTCTCCACTATAAAAAACGCAGAACAAATAATTGTCCTGGATAAAGGTAACCTCGTTGGGCGTGGAACGCATAGCGAACTTATGAAGAGCTGCAGAATCTATCGCGAGATTGCCACATCTCAACTGACCAAGGAGGAATTAGCATGAGCGATTATAGGGGAAAGTCATCTGCCCGAACCGGAGAAGGCATGCACACTGGTTCGACCGGAACAGGCATACACAGCAGCACGGCAGGCAGCAGGCGGCCTATGCGCGGCCCCGGAATGCGCGGCCCTGGAGGCCACATGGGTATGGGAGGTGGTGACAAGGCACACAACTTTAAAGGAACCATGGCAAAACTAATACAATATATAGGAAGCTATAAGCTTGCAATCGGAATTATACTCATCGTCGCAGCAGGATCAACTGTTTTTAGTATCGTCGGGCCGAAGATTCTCGGAAAAGCAACTACAAAGCTCTTCGAAGGAGTAATAGCAAAGATAGGCGGAACCGGTTCAATTGATTTTGCATATATAGGGCATATCCTTCTTCTCGTCCTGGGTCTATACCTCATCTCTGCACTGCTCAGTTATATTCAGGGTTGGATAATGGCAGGAATATCGGTTAAGATTACCTATCGGTTACGCAAAGATATATACGAAAAAATCAACAGGATGCCGCTTAAGTATTTCGACGGCACTAACCACGGGGAGGTTCTTTCACGCATTACAAACGATGTTGATACGGTAAACAGGACTTTAAGCCAGAGCCTCTCTCAGATTGTAACCTCGATAGTTACAATTATTGGTGTTCTTATAATGATGCTGTCCATAAACTGGATGATGACACTAATTGCACTTACGATTATTCCTATTTCAATGGTACTTGTAAGTCTCATTATTAAACAGTCACAAAAATATTTTAGACAGCAGCAGGACTATTTGGGTCATGTGAACGGCCATGTCGAAGAAATGTATGGCGGACATATTGTCATGAAGGCCTTTAACGGAGAGACAAAGAGCATTAAAAAATTCCAACTGCTCAACGAGACACTATATCAAGCCGGATGGAAATCCCAGTTTTTATCAGGGATAATGCGGCCACTTATGACAATAGTCGG
>QNBI01000082.1 GCA_003641675.1 Spirochaetota bacterium
CAGATGCTTCTATCTGGGGTTTCGGGCTTGTACTGTTTTACTATGCAGACCTTCCTAAAGAAACAAGGAGGCTAATGTTTTTCGGATCTTACTTTGCGTCCGCCTTTGTACATGGAATATACGACTTCTTTCTGGATATCGGTTTGTTATCTTTTTCTCTTATTATTTCTGTGGGCTGTCTTTTTTTAACAGGCTCCATGCTAATTTTTCTAATTGAAAAATCACCGTACAAAAAGTTTAAGCTGCGCGAGGCTAAAGAGGCGATACCGATTCTTAAAAGGGGACTTGTTTTCTATAAAGACAGTTATATTATAAACAGAAGACTTGCCGTTTTTTATCTCTACACGGGGAATTATAAAAAAGCAGCCATCCATTTAACGGCTTGCAGCAGGCAGCAGAAAAAGGATCTCTATATTCTATTTTTCTTAAATGCGGCCCGGTATTTTATTAATCCGGATGAACGGTTTTTAAAGAATATCCGTGTTGTAGTAAGGCATGTAAAACCGTCAAGCATAGCTGCATTAAAAAGAGAAGTTAGGAGAATATTAAAGGATAATAGTTTAAGGGAACATCTTTTAATAGAACTCTCCTACCATGAGCCGGGTCATCTTTTGTACGGCCTTCATAAAATGGTATAAAGAGGTAGTTGTATGGAACCGCCTGTGTAAAGAGGGTTTAAGGCTAAGATGTATGAAAAGTATTAAAAGTGCTCAAGGGTCATTAATTTTTCACGTTTGTAAATAACCTTTTCTGCTCTGTTAATATCGTTCTTTAGTTTTAAGTATTTTTGTGATTATTTTAATATCCGAATCCTTTAATCCGAAGCTATTTGACAGAATCTTTTTTTATCACATCTCTTGTCGTAAGAATATCAGGGAATTCCTCTAAGTTTTTTATTATTAAATAATATAATACCCTGTTAATTATTCAAAGCAAAAAAGAGAGAAATTGACTTATCCTGTTCTAACCTGCTAAAGTTGTAAGTCATGAATTATCTAAAGGATTAAAAAATGGATAGGGGCAGTTTTGATAAAGGCGATCACCTTTGATTTTTGGAACACCCTGTACCGTACAAGGATACCTACAAATAACGAGAGAATCCATATTATAGAAGAAGTTCTGGTGGGGCAGGGTCATAGGGTAAAAACTAAAAATATAGAAAATGCAGTTATAAATATCACACTTCCCGGTGATCTCGTAGAGGAAACTGCCGTAAAGATTGGACATGCTGTATTAAGCGGAATCTCAGAACCTGCTGCCGGATCTGTTGAAACTATAAAAAGGCTGTCTAAAGAATATAAGCTTGGAGTAATTTCCGATACCGGAGTATCACCATCCTATGTTCTAAAAGAGCTTTTAAAGCGTGCAGGTATAATAGAATACTTTAAGGCATTAGTTTTTTCCGATGAATTTGGAAAGAGCAAGCCGGATTGCAGTGTATTTATGCAGGCTTTAGAACTTCTCGATGTAGAGCCGAAAGAGGCTGTGCAAGTAGGTGATTTAAAGCGGACAGATATGGAGGGAGCGGGAGCGGCCGGTATGTATTCTATTAGATATGCAGGAATTTATGATGATACTAACAGCGGCTTCTGCGAAGCGAATGTTGTAGTTAATGATTTTAGTGAGCTTGAATACGCTGTTAAAAAGCTGGCCATAAAACCGTGAAGAATTAATTTTTTTCATCCGACATGGGTTGTACGTTAATTTAAAATTGGCATAAACTAATAAGAAATGAACTATGAAAAAATAAGAAATTGGATTCATCAAAATGGGGGACTAAGTTTTTCAAGATCTGGTGGCCCGGGAGGTCAATATGTAAACACATCAGATACAAAAGTAATTCTGCGGCTATCTTTGGATACCTTACCTCTTTTAGAACAGGAAAAACAAAAGGTATTACTACATTTGGCTAACCGCATAAATTCGAAAAAAGAACTTATAGTCCGCTCCTCAAATACACGAAGTCAATTACAAAACCGTTTAAAAGCGGAAGAGCTGGCCTTTAGACTTATTAAGTCGGCTCTGGAAAATAGGAAAAAGAGACATCTTACAAAGCCTACCAGGGCTTCAATTGAACGTAGAATAAAATCTAAAAAAATACATGGTAAGAAAAAACAGCAGCGCCGGGAGCTGATTGTGTAAGTTTTTATCAGAAGTAAATAGGCAGACTTAGAAGTTCAGCAAGGGATGAATCTTTTAAAAAAATAGGAGCTAAAAATATTTTAAGATCTATGGATATAGCAGAACCGCCATGTAGCTGGGATTGTTATTTTTCTCTGTTTAAGGTTGCTTAGGGGGAACTTTCTCCATATGTGAAGCGAATAAGAACTGCAACTTTTATGAGGATTATAAAAAGCTATCTGTGTACAAAATAAAAGTTGTAATAAACAGATTTAACAGAAGCTCAAAATTAATTTCTTAAAAAATTTAAAAGGGCATAATTTTTCTTGACAAATGTTAAATAGGCTTTTATAATCATTAATTAGTTCGTACTTAAAACGAACTAATTAATTGTGATACTGAAAAAATGAAAGCTATTTAAGAGAGAGTAGAAGTTATGGTATGTAATCTGCTGTGCCGAAGTTGTTAAGTTAAAAGTATGAAGATTATAGAAAAGGAGAATTGTATGGTGGGAAATTGTGGAAATTGATAAAGAGATTTCATCTGCTGTATATTTAATGAGCCCGTCGAAAATGTTCTTTTTCAACCTCGGGATTGTTCTGCGTACAATAAAAAGGAAAGGTCCTTTATCTCAGGCTGATATTGCAAGAGAATTAAGTTGCAGCAAGTCAACAATAAGCAGCAGTATTAATTTCCTTAAGCAGTTGAACCTGGTAAAATCTGTGGGAAGTGGTAATCTTAAACGAGGCAGAAAATCAATTCTTCTGCAGTTTAATCCTGAAGCCTACTTTTTTGTTGCAGTCGATCTAAGATGGAAAAAGGTGAATCTTGCAATTGTAGATATGGCTGGAAGTATTCATCATGAACTAACTTATAAATGTATAGATACTAATCCTGTTTTGCTGATTCAAAAGATGAATGAAAATATTTTAAAACTCATATCAGACTCAGGTATTAATGACTCTGACATAGAAGGAATAGGTATTATGGTTCCCGGTATTGTTGATACAAATTTAGGAATTGTACGGTATTCTTCCACATTAGGCTGGGAAGAAGAGGTGCCTTTAGTAAAATTAGTAAACGAAACCATAGATAAAAATATTATTATCTACAACGATGCAAATGCCCTCGCTCTGGGAGAAATGTGGATTGGTAACGGCAAAGGATATGCCGATATAGCCTTCATTTATACAGAAGGCGGCCTGGGCGGAGCATGTCTTCATAATGGAGAAATTATTCTCGGCGATAATGACGCTGCAGGGGAGTTTGGAAAGGTACTTATAACATCTGACCATAAACCTCAAAGGTCAGAATTTTCTCTGTCTCTTCCTTATTTGCTTTCACGGTATGGGGGGAAGAATACAGAAGATATGGAATATGAAGATGTAATTGAAGAGGCTATAGCATTATTACGCAATGGAACTGAAACACGTAAAACATCAATTATGATGCATGAAATAGTTGATAAAATAGCCCAGATAATTGTAAACATTATTGCCGTGTTTAACCCTCAGATTGTTATTGTAAATTGCTCTTATCTTCCGGATCCGGATGCTTTTTTGGCTTTGGTAAGAGAAAGGGTTTCAGAATATTTACCCACCAAACCGCATAGGACAATTAATATAGTTAAATCTAAACTGGATGATAAAACCGAAGTAGTAGGTGCTGCGGCAGCAGTTATTAATCACAGCAGATTTTCTTTTGTTATTCATGAAGAAGTATCTGTAAATTTGCATAAAGAGAATCTTTTAAAAAAGGAGTTTTAATTTATATAGCTAAAATCGGCGTATGCTGATTAAAATATTTATATCAAGGAGGACCATTATGAAGAAAATTACTTCGATCCTGCTTCTATTGGCGATTACATCTCTTGTTTTTGCAGCTGGGAGCAAAGAGGCCACACAGGGAGAAGAAGGAGGGAAAACAATTACAATCCTATGTGTGACTAGTCCGGAAACTAATGCACTAAAGGTATTGGCCAAAAAATTTAAAGAGCTTAACCCTGGATACGATGTGGTATTTAATGAGCAGGGACGTCTTGGGTATTTTACCAATGTTACTACACAGCTCGTAGGAGGAACGGATGCTTTTGATCTAATTCAGGATAATACCACATATATGACCGAATTAGCAGCGGCTGGTACACTTGAACCATGGGATAAATATCTGAATAATCCTAAGCTAACCGATTTAAAAGCTTACGACCTTGCTGATTTGCCAATAAAACTTAAATATAAAGGTAAAATTTACTGTATTCCAACAGATCTTTCAAGTCAGGTATACTATTACCGGAAAGACATAATTAGCAAACCAGCAGATACATGGGATGAACTTATTGCATTAGCTAAGAAGAATACAGGAACGGCAGCTACTAAATACGGAACTATTCTAACTGCTATGACAGGAGGCCCGGAGGCACCAAAGATTTTTGATGTTGTTCTCTGGTCCTTTGGCGGTGATGTTATTGATAAGGATGGAAATGTTGTTATTAACAGTGAAGCTACAAAGAAAGCATCCGGCATTTATAGAGCTCTAAAGCCCTATATGCCGGAAGATGTTACTACCTACAACTATCCAAAAGTTTTTGATGCGATGAAATCTGGTCTTGTTGCACAGGCTGTTCCCTTCTGGAATGCTGCCTGGAATAATATTAAGCTTACAGACAGTAAATTTAAAGATAAATACGGCATAACACTTGTACCGGGTGTTAGGCAGAAAGATGGCTCAATTAGAAGAACGCCTCAGACCCATGGTTGGGGATTGGTGATGAATGCCAAAAGTCATAACAAACTAGCAGCATGGAAATTTCTTGTCTATGCAACGAGCAAGGAAGGATTTGAAATCCGAGGGAAAAATGGAGGAAGTATTTTCCGGCCGTCAATCTTGAATGATCCTAAAAATTCAAATGACCCATACTTTTCCGTTATGGCTAAAACGTATTCACTTGCAAAGATGGAGCCTCTTGTTCCGTATTACACTAAAATGCACGAAATATTAAATCAGATGGTTGCTGACATATTAACAACAAATAAGCCTATCGAAGATATTCTTGCAAGAACAGAGAAAGATCTTAAAAATCTGAAAGCTAAATATGAATAGGTGACTGATGTTTTGAAATGAGGACTGCTTTTATAGGCAGTCCTCCTATTAAAAAGTGGCTATGCAAACGACAATTATTACGGAGAGTGCAAAGGGAAGATGAACAAGGGGAATACTAAATATTATCTAATTTTGCCGGCAGCAGTGTTGCTCATAGGTACAACTGTTATACCAATTTTCTATATGATATATACATCTCTATTTCGGCTTGATCCTGTAGTATTTAACAGGGCATGGCCTTTTGTGGGGTTTCAGAACTATATTGACCTTATAACAAAGGATCCAATGTTCTGGTCCAGTTTATGGCGCACACTTACTTTTTTAATCTATACAGTTACACCGCAGATCATCGTAGGATTGTTTTTAGCTGTACTTTTATACAGAGAATTTAAGGGCAAAAGATTTGTACAGACAATCCTTTTATTTCCAATTCTGGCAACACCGATTGTTGTTGCAATGGTATGGAAATATTTTTTTGATTTTGATACGGGGTTTCTAAATCTTTTTTTAAAAAAGATCGGCTTTAATCCCCAGCCGTGGCTTTCAACAAGAGGGCTCCCATTATTTGCAAATATTCCTTTTATTGGACAGTGGCTTGTAGATAAATTCAACCTGACATATGCTTTTCGAACGATTGCATTTGTTAATTTCTGGCAATGGACACCCTTCTGTTTTCTTGTGTTATATTCCGGAATGACTTCTCTGTCTTCGGAAATATACGAAGCAGCAAAAATAGACAGTGCATCAAGCTGGCAGACATTCCGGTATATTACATTTCCCCTGCTTCAAAGGGTTATCTGGGCTGTCGTCTTTATAAGGGTTATTGACTGTTTAAAAGTTTATGCACAGATTTGGGTATTGTTCGGAAATGCAGAAATAACAAGAGTTATAAATATTCACCTGTATACGCTTGGTTTTACAACCAGCGATTACGGTATGACAAGTGCATTAGGCGTCATAATTATAATGTTAATTTCTTTACTAGTGGGTATTACCATAAAGCTCGGGGGAAAGAAAGATGTACAGTAGGGCAAGGGGAAAGAAACTATTTCTTAAATTTCTATTCTATATTGTTATTACAACGATAGTCGTACTGTGGGCTTTTCCCATTTTATGGATTATATTAAGTTCCTTAAAAACGGATAATCAGATAATTAGTCAGAACTTAATCTTTATCTTTAAGCCGACAATTGCAAACTATTACAAAATATTTACATCTCACAACTTTAATAGATTCCTGGTTAATAGTTCGCTTGTCGCCTTAGGAACTACAGTTATTGTTTTTCTAAGCGCATTCCCTGCTTCGTACAGTATGTCTCGGTATAAAACTGGTGGTGATACTATGAACCTTGGAATATTAGTTACAAGAATTGCACCTCCTGCAGCTGTACTAATGCCCTTTTTTATAATTTTTAGATATCTCAGTTTAATAAATACACTATGGGCCTTGATTCTTGTAAATATTTCTTTAAATCTCTCTTTTGCTCTACTGCTGCTAAGATCATTTATAGATGAAATTCCTGTCTCAATAGAGGAAGCTGCAGAAATAGAAGGTGCTAGCCTATTTCAAAGGCTAGTACTTCTAATTTTCCCCTTAGCACGTAGTGGAATTATAACTACAAGTATATTTACATTTATTTTTACGTGGAATGAGTATTTGTTTGCTATGGTACTATGCTCTTCACAAAAGGTAAAAACATTACCTGTAGCTGCCGGTGACTTTGTAACAGCATATGCAATTGAATGGGGGCCTGTGTTTGCCTCCGGAACTTTAATTCTTTTGCCTATTCTTGTATTAACATTTTTTGTTCAGAAATACATAGTTAAAGGATTAACAATAGGAGCGGTAAAATGAAAAAAGCAAGGGTTGGATTAATAGGAACCGGATTTATGGGGAAAGCTCATTCACTGTGTTATGCTTTGGATGAAAGGGTAGAATTAGCAGCAGTTTCTTCATTGGAAGAAGAAGTCGGACATAAATTTGTTAATGATTTCGGTTATAGACGATATTCAAAGGAATGGAAAAACGTTGTAAATGATAATAGTATAGATATTATTGATATTACAGCCCCCAATTTTATGCATGCTAAAATAGCAATAGAGGCTTCAAAAGCCGGTAAAGCTGTGATAATGGAAAAACCGCTTGCAATAAGCATGGAAGAAGCTGATGAATTAATGCAAACGGTTAGGGGAAATCATACCCTTGCTATGTATGCAGAAAATCGAAGGTTTGCACCGGTATTTAATCAATGCAGAAAAACGATAGCTTCTGGTGAAATAGGAGATATAAAGCTTTTTAGAATAAATGAACTGGGAAGCGGCCCCAAACATTCTGGGTGGTATTGGGACATTAAGAAAGCCGGCGGAGGAGCCTTAATTGACCTGGG
>QNBI01000083.1 GCA_003641675.1 Spirochaetota bacterium
CCCGAAGATATTGCAGTAATTCTTTCTCTATTTTCCGAATATATTTTATATGCCATCTCTATATTTCCGCTGAGCTGAACTTTCAATATCCTGTAAAGAATCATATAGGCAGTAAAATCTTTACTGAAAAAATCTTTCCACCTTGATTCCTGGAGAAAGTTATCAATACCTGCTAAGTCCCTTTCGTTTAACTTCCTCTGAACTACGGCATGATACACCTTTTCTGCCAGATTAAACTCTTCTGTTTTAAGGAAAAAATAAAAAAGAAGAACATAATTATTATACTCCCCCTTTTCCCATCTTGCTTTAATATACTCTATAAATTCTTCCTGAATTTCCTTACATGTTCTCCCTAAAGAATCTTCGAGAGCTTTCTGCAATCCATTTAAGCCCGGGGAGAGGTATTTTCGGCCCGCTATAAAACCTAGCATAGAAAGCTCTTCTATCATTTTCACGGCATTCTGCTCCGCATAACCCAGGGAAACTATAAACTCTATCTGTTCTTTGTACCTTAAAATGCTCTTTGATACATAAATACAGTAAAGCAATTTTTTTAAATCTAAATCTAATTTATCTAATAAATATAAACTGCAGATTTTTACATTCGAAGGCATATCTGACCTGCTCTCTTTTAAGTCTTTAAGGTAGAGCAGATAATGAAGCACAGGAATATAGAGCCCTTTTGTAATACGCCGTACTTTACGGAGCAGTTTTTCCGAAAGGATTAGTTTTTCATCCAGAGAGACGGAAAATTCCTTTAAAGCCCTGCTGCTTAGAGGAGAAATATATACCTTTTTCAGCTCCGGAATATCCAGGTCTTCCGGGATTACTTTTTCCGAAGAAACAAAAAGAGGTATAAATACATCATACTTTGAAAATTCATTGACAAGCGTTAATATGTACTGTCTGCTTTTCGGATTGTACAGTTCTATATCATCGCATACAAAAACAGCCGGAAGATTCTGCCTGTTCATCATCCGGACAAAGGACAGGATATAAAAGTGATAGGCTAAGAAAAAATCCTCTGTTATATGATCAGGAATAACCTTTTTTTTGAAAGCATCGCTTGTAGTTTCTACTGAAGCATCCCCCGAAGAGATAATACTTTTAAACAATGGTTCTAATTCTTTAAATATTGTCTTCTCAGACATAAGAAGATGATCATGGATACTATTCAGGACATCCCCCCGGACGCTGTTAATAAAAGGATGAATAGGAGATGTACTTTTAAAGATGCTAAATAAGTGTATCCATGGCTTTTCATTTTGCCTGCCAAGAATTCTCTTAACAGCCTCATATACTATTTCTGTTTTCCCCACCCCTTTATATCCAAATACATAAGGAATTACACTTCTGTCCTGTTTATTTAGACGCGGTGTAAGAGCATCCAGCACCTTTTCTATATCTTTCTCTCTCAACCATCTAAAATCTCTCTTATATGCTGACAACCCTTTATTCTTTTCATATTCCTTTCCCTTTGCTCTGTCGGTATATAATTTCTCTACTTTCCATAATCCCAAATTGGAGTTATATTCTTCTTCATTAAGGATAATTAGTTCGGAGGCCAGGCTGCACAGAGAATTGTCCAGCCAGACAGAGTTTTCATCCTCCAGCTTTGTTGTTTTACTTCTGAGTGCTTCACAGATATCCCGTTGTGCCAACTCTTCGTTTTTTGCAATAATAATATTATAACCGAATAACTCTTCCTCTTTTTTCGCTAAAAAACTAGAAACTGAAAAACATGCCCTCATAACACGCATAATCACTGTCTCTCTGCCCTTGTTTTTACCTCCCCTGTCAGTCGGGAGGCCGTAACAGAAATCTTCATCTTCTGCACCGGAAAGTTTTGTTCCTCCCTCTCTATGAATCTCTTCTTCTATATACTGTCCCACTGAAAGCATAAAATCCGGATTAATTTTTTCTATTTGTTTTCTGCTATTTATTTTTATAAAGAGATATATCATAACTATAATTAAACTACAAAAAGAAAGTATTTTCAAACCCAATTTCATGGATTTAGGATTTGTTTTAATAGTACCTGTAATTGACATGGGTTAAATTTTGCCGTAACATACAAAGGTGAGCTCAGAACCTCAAAATAAACAGAAACCGGAAAATAATGTAAAAGACAGCTTTTTTCAGAGAATTATTTCTGCTTTTACGAGTAAATCCGATCCCGAAAGAGAAAAACGCAAACTTTTAAAACAGATAGAAAAAACTCTAAAAAAACAGAGAGTTAAATTTTACAATCCCCGTCTCAACACTGTTCATCCGCGTTTAGCACAGTTTTTCTATGAATTTTACAGAGTTCTGGGACCTGCGCAGAATATTTTGATAAAGGCCGAAACATCCAAATCTCTGCAGATGCTTATTATTGAAACATCACTTACCGACGATCAAGTTTCAATTCAGGAGCAGCTTTCAGAGGAGGCTATCAGGAAAAGGCTTGCAAATTCTGCAGATCAGAAAATTGTTTTTGAGCAGATCCGTACGGACATTAAAAATTTTTTCTCAGATTTCGACATAAACCGGGTTAATGAAATAGACTCCAGGTACAACAATACTCTATTACTGCTTGATCTTATCCATTTTGATTACTATTTCCTGCTTAAGAAGTTCGACTCTGCCATTCCGGAAAATGATTATCTTTACAAACCTCACTTTGAAGAGATAGATGCTGAATATATCGCAGATGATTTAAAAGATTTTCTTGAAATTATTCCGTCGTTTAACGCTTCTATAGATTGGAATTCGATAATAACAATGCTTAACCAGTATAGAGGAATAGAAATAATTTCGGAGAAGGGATGGAAAAAAATCCTTACGGCTATCCGCCAAATTCAGCGAACAGGTATTATTACAATGCTCGTACAGCTCATCACAAAGGACCCATTTTATAAACCGTCACCAAAAGTATACAGAACAAAAGTAGTAGAAAGCTACCTTGAAAAACTTAAAACTCAGACAGAAATTACAATACAGCGGATTATTCAGGAAAAACGTACATCTAAAATAGGCGATTTAACAAACTACCTTTTCGGAACCGCATCTGTTGTGCGTTTAAAAAACTACTCGGATAAAGCGAATATTGCATTTACCAAACTGCTTTTAGGCGGCTTTTCCTATATTTCGCCGCTTAACTATCTAAAAGCATTTCTCCTCGATTATGTAAAAAAGGATATACGTGAATTAATAGACCTTCTCCTTATAAAAGGCAAATGGACATCCAATCTGCTGTCTCAACAGCTTTCGGAATCTTACCATCAACTCCTCAAGATTTCCGATGAAATTAATGAATTTGATGCATCCCTCGATGAAGAGGAGATACTGGGAAGAAAATTAAAATCTGTTCTGGTAAAAACTAAAAGGGATAGAAAGGCTATAGGCGAACTCCGTAATCTGCTTAAGGAAATAAATGACATGGCAAAGGGAATGTTAAACCGCTCTGCCTCTAACCTTATTACACTGGGCAAAGCGCTTAAAACCGTACTTGATGATTATCAAAAACCTCATGCCGAATTAATAATTAATTGGAAAGAAATTGGAACCTACAGTGATAAAGACATTAAAGTATTCATTGTCAATATTTACAAAAAGATATACACTTTTCTTCAGCTCTTAAAATTAACTTAAGCAGATATATTCTATATCCCGGAGGCTAAAAATAATGAAAGTTTATTTTATTCCGCTTCCAGCCAGCAGCACTATGACGGAAAGAATCGAAGCAACCAGAAAACTTTTAGAAAAGATTGATATACCATCTGTTTTTAAAAGCAAAGACAGAGTCGGCATAAAGCTCCATATCGGCGAAAGAAACAATGACACGCATGTGGCGCCGGAGATAATACGTGAAGTAGTGCTAAAGATTAAACAAGCGGGAGCTTCCCCCTTTCTTACGGAAACCTCAACACTTTACAGAGGAGCCCGCTCCAATGCAATAGATCACCTAACCCATGCATATGAGCACGGTTTTACATTAGAGAAAACCGGAGCGCCCTTCATAATGGCAGACGGGCTGGTAGGAGATACGGAGATAGAAGTCCCTATCTCAGGCATACTCTTTAAAAGTGTAAACATAGCACGGGAAATTACACTTGCAGAGGGCATAATCGCCGTCTCCCACCCTACAGGCCATGTTCAGGCAGGCCTTGGTGCATGTCTTAAAAATCTCGGTATGGGACTTGCAAGCCGTATTGGGAAAATGCGTCAGCACTCTTCCGTAAAACCCTATATAGAAGAGCGCCTCTGTACCTTCTGCAAACAGTGCATAAAGTGGTGTCCGGAAGATGCCATAATCGAGAAAAACGGCAAGGCTTTTATTGTTACGGACAAGTGTATAGGATGCGGCGAATGTCTTGCAGTCTGTGCTTTCGATGCCGTAAAGTACAACTGGGGAGTGGAATCCGCAGAACTTCAACGGAGAATAGCCGAGCATGCTCTCGGCGTAATAACCGGAAAGCGGGAAAAGTCTCTTTTTCTCAATTTTATGACGGATATGACAAAGGAATGCGACTGCTATGGAGTAAAGCAGGACAGAATTATTCCGGATGTTGGAATACTGGCATCACGTGACCCTGTTGCTGTGGACCAGGCAACTCTCGATTTAACCAAGCAGGTTTCAGGCAAGGATTTAGCAGTGACAAGCTGGCCTCAGGTTAACCCTCAGGTACAGCTTGAACACGGAGAAAAAATCGGCTTGGGATCACGGAACTATTCGCTGATTAAAATTTAACACCTTCCAGTTTAAGAAGATATCTTTTTCTGTCCACACCGCCGCCGTAATTTCCTATTTTCCCGGATGCCTTAATTACTCTGTGGCATGGTACTATAATAGAAACTCTATTGCTTCCCACTGCCGTTCCAACTGCCCTCTCTGCCCGGGGATGCCCTACCTTTCGTGCAATATTGCTGTAGCTCTCTGTTTTTCCATAAGGTATGTCAAGGAGTGCCTTCCATACTTTCATCTGGAAAACAGTTCCCTGCATTTCTATATCAACACTAAATAGTTTCCTTTTGCCGGCAAAATATTCTTCGAGTTCCTTTTTGAGTTTTTCTCCTCTTTCCTCATCTCTTTTTATAGATACCGCTCTGCTTTTAAACAGCCGATGCACCACATCTGTTTCATCGGTAAGGCCCAGATATGCAACCTCCCCATTCCCTGTAACCATAAAATTCATATCTCCTATGGGTGATTTAAAAGTTCCACTGTAGTAAATACTGTCTTCGGCCACTGCAATTTTGCTCTTTTTTTTAATAGCGGTATTCCAATCCCAGAGCGCAGGATAGACTTCCGTTTCTTCCCCATCCCCATATATCGCTCTCTTCTCCGAACTGCACTGCTCCCTGTATGAGTATATTTAATCCCTGATATATATTCCAGCTTAACCCAGAAAAAAATATTCCTGAAAGGTCAATCGGCGAAACAAGCGAACGTATACTTAGACTTAAGGTGGAGTCCGGTGCGTAGATGAGTTCAGGATAAATATAAAGCCCGTAGCCCGGATCAACACCGGAAACCGCACTTTCGGCCTGTTTCCACTCACCATAGGGAAGAAGCTTAACTTCTGTGCGGACAGTTACAGCACCATACGGATTAGCATTAAACTGTCTAAAAAAGCCTCCTGTTACTGTTAAAGTGTCCTTTACCGACCTTTTAAAACTGTTAAAAATATCAGCTGCTTCCGGACCATCCCAGACGCTTTCGGGTAGGATTATACCGCAGTCTGCATATAAATCTGCGAACAAATGCCCCTGAATACTGATATACGGTTTTATCTTGACTTTGCCATATATACCACCAGCTTCAAGTTTAATACCAGCAAGCTCGGCAGCAAGCCTTCCTCCGTATCTGCCGCTATCCCACGGTACAAGAGACGCAGCAGTTCCGGATGCTGCATTAGCCGGAAATGGCAGTGCAATAGCTTCTGCAAAGGAAAAGAGGCCTAAAGGAATGTAAAAGTCGGCAAGCCAGGCGGTCTCTGCTCTTAAATCATTATAGGATAGGTTTTGAATTAAATCCGCACCTTCGAAAATAACATCGCCAGAATTAAACAGGAAGCCTTCTCCCCAGCTTACCCTGTTTTTCCCCAAGGTAACTCTAAACTTGGGAAACCTTACCTTTATATATGCACGGGGAATATCAAAGGACACTGTATCTGCTATCTGTGATGAAAGCTCCAGATAACCCCGGACATTCTTATTTCCAGAAGATTTCACAATGAGGCTGCTCATAACAATACCGGAGATATTCATAATATCATTGAAATTCGTAGCACCGGCAAACGCCGTAATCTTAACTAGAGTTACTGCTTTTGCGTAAAGGGGAGAGTTGAAAACAGCTAAAAGCATTACAGGTAAAATGAAACCCCGCACGCAATGACGATACAACGCCCTGAACTTTTGTAATATCTTCATTTGAGCTGTCGGTCTGGCAAGTATTACCATGAGAGTTCCTCGAGGGAGAAGGTTTTTCGGTCAACAGGAACATCAATCTTTATACTATCAATAACAAATACGGTCTTTGAATTCTTTTTCATAGCATCCCGCATGACAAGTCGGACAGGGATATTTTTACCCTTAACAGTAATGACCTTCTCTACATCCATCTCCTTTAAAAGCCTTCCGGAAAGGGCGTAGTAATAGGCCTTTCTTGCAACAAACAGCTCTGCATCTACCCACAGCTTTTCCTTAGGATAAACAACTTTCCTTGTCTTTGCAGTAAGCTCAACTACATAACATTTCTGTCCGTTAACAGTTTCCATTCCATTTACGACTACTTTATAGATATCTAAAAGCCCCTTTTCACCTGTTAAATCTTCGTAGGATAAATCCGATCCCATAACGGAATCTCTTAAGGCACTTCCCTGCAGATGTATAATATCCTCCGCCTCCGGAAAGTACAGGTATATCTCATCACCGATTCTCAATATTTTCTGACCTGCTTCCTCGGGATTTGTAAACTCGAGCAGAGTCCGGTCCTTGCCAAGAGAAACGGCCTTAAAAGTCTTTTTTCTCATCCCAAACCTGTCGGTGATAATAAATGCCCCCTCCGATACAGAGCTCTTCTGTACCTGATTTGCTTCCATTCTTTCTATAATTTCCCTGCCTGTAAGGCTCTTTAGATTCTGTGCAGACAAAGGCTGTATTAATGCAAGGAGCAACAGAATATTCAGCACATAAATTTTACTAAAATATCTCTTCATGCTAAAAACCTCCGATTTATTTGCATATACTAAGCGTAGCCGGAACGGCGCATGTCTTTCCTCTCATTATACAGTGGCCACTGGTTACATGAACACTTGTTTCACAGCACGCAGATTACAAAGCGCGCAGCGCCTCTACAGGCTCTACCTTTGCCGCCCGCCGGGACGGAATAAACGAGGCAAATGATGATACGACAACCGCATAGAAGAATACCAGCACAGTAGAGCGTATATCAAGTTTCGGATAGAGAACAGTAGAGACATTAAAATCTATTCCCTGCAGGAGAGTGCTTAAATCAAGTCCATATTTAGCCATAGGCAATGTTATTGCGACACCGATAGCTACACCTATAAACGCAGAGATAAAACTTATAA
>QNBI01000084.1 GCA_003641675.1 Spirochaetota bacterium
ATCAGTTCTGAATATGTGATCATCCAGGGAGAAACCAATAAGTTTTTCTACACTTGAAATAACTTTGGCATCATGCGACAGAGCTTTAAGTATTATGGAGTTATGTCTTTCATCATTTATAAAAATTATGCTTCCTGCGTATCCGAAAACATCCACCATTCCGTCTGTGATTGTTTTTAATACATTCTTTAAACTTAATGTGTTAACCAGAGTCTTGGTGATTCTTTCCAATAAAACTAATTTTGCTTTCTGGTATTCTGGTGCAGCGACATCGTTATGATTTCTTTTTCCTGCCTTGTTTTTCTTTTTAGGCATAATTCACTCCCCAGCTCCGCTTGTTATTTACATATTCGTGCCGTCCCATATATTAATTATAAAGGTATTATTATTTTTTTTATTAGAATATACAAGCTGGAAAAAACGAAGCATTAGGTTGAAGGAAAAGCTTTCATTTATCTACTAAGGTTTCCAGACCTTCCACACCTTGCCGACAAGATCCGGGCCGGGCTTAAGAACAGTATCACCGGGATGCCAGCCGGATGGGCAGACTTCGGTCCCCTTGGTTTTTCGTACATGTTGAAATGCCTGTACCTGCCGAATAGTTTCATCGAGGTGCCTTCCTACGGGGGGAGTGAGCACCTCCATGGCCTGAACAACCCCTTCCGGATCAATAATAAAACGTCCGCGAATATCTACACCGCTGGCCTCATCATAAACACCATATACTTTGCCAAGATGCCCTGCGCCATCAGATATCATGTGGAAGGGTATACCTCCATCTACCATTTTTGAGAGCTCTTCTTCATCCCATATCTTATGAGTGAAAGTGCTGTCTACACTTACAGAAAAAACTTCTACATTTAGTTTTTTGAGTTCTTCGTATCTATCAGCGACCGCTGATAATTCGGTTGGTCATACAAAGGTAAAATCACCCGGATAGAAACAGAGAAGTACCCACTTGCCAAGATAATCGGAAAGCTTAACGTTGGTAAATTTGCCCTGATAATAAGCTGGAGCTTTAAAATCCGGCGCTTTGCCGCCAACTTTTACCTGTATCATTTCCTTCTCCTTAATCTGATTTGCAGGTTTATCAGTATTTTTTTCCGAATTTGTACCGACGACGCTCCCTGTCGGCCGTGCACATCCTATCCCTTCCTGTGCAATAATTGACTCCTTAGATTATTCTAAATTGGCAAACCATATAATGTCAAGTAAAATTAAAAATTTATTCCAAGAGACAGTATGGTATCTTCCAGTCTAAAAGAATTATCCGTTATCCTGTAGATTATACGTGCACCGATATTTAAGGGAAGAGGCAGGGTAAAAGGCATGAACTCCATACTGAATTCGGTTCCTGCGGATTGATATACGGGAAAAATGTAATCATTAAAATTTACTCCCAGATCGTAAAATATTTTGCCCAGAAAACGTGAAATATAGAGAAATGGCCCGATTGCAAAATCTGGATAGAATATGGGAAAAGAATATTCGGATGCTGCTCTTAAAGTATTTCCGTGATTTAAACCAGGATAGCCGTGAACTTCCGCAACAGAATAATCAACAGAAGAATTGCTTATATAGTAACTGCCGGAATACTCATTTAAATATGCGGCAGAAAGCTTTATGCTGTCGTGCATGAATGCTCCTGGCAGATAAATTTGTGTGCTTAAAAATAACTGGTAGGCTGGTTCGCCTAAGTAATCACCATTCCAATAGGGAGTATTAGTTAATGATACAGTGCTTTTAATGCCCCAGCGTTGCAGAATGTCCCTGTGAGAAGGTTTTAAATAACTTGAAAAATTTACACCGGCAGTTAGAGGAAAAACGGGTGAGGGCTGCTGTTCCGCAGTGTATGTGGATGTCCAGTTGGAAATAGTAAAATAACTTATTCCTATGAATGGCTTTAAGGTAGTTGTAACAGGCTGTACGGAAAAATTAAGAGGAAAAAACAGATATAAACTGCCTGTTTCTTCAAGGTAGCTTCTTTCGGGTTCGCCTGCACCAAAGGTATGCCTGCCTGTCACAGAGGATGAAAGGGATATGTTGGGAAATATTCCAGAGTATGAAAGATTTAGTCCGCCTCCAAAGGTGTTTTCCTTAAAATTATAGGTTACATAAGGGGTAAAGCTGGTTGTCCCGAGAATATCATTGCTTAAAAAGAAGAATTCTGCACTTTCTACTGATTCTGGGATAATTCCCCAGGAATGAATATTAATACTGTTAAGTAGAGGTGAATATTTTTTTACAGGATAGTTTACTTTGGGAATACTGTTTTCTTCTACGATGCTTCCGCCCTGTTCCTGTGCTGTAATTTTATCTATAAATAGAGGCTTAAGTTTCTTTACATTCCTAAGAGGTATCCATTTTCTAGGATCTAGTTCTGTTTTTACAATATTAAAACCGTTAACAGTATAATCGGAGAAGTATAAAAAGGGTTTGCCTTTAACTGTGGTGGCATGCGGCTGGTATGCTCCGAATTTTCTTGAAACTGCCATATATATCTTTCCGGTTTTTAGGTTAAGGGCATAGATATTGTCAATCCCGGAATATGACGAATCTGCGAAAACCCAGTTTTTAAAGACCTGCGGATTTTCTATATCTATCCATGATTGAGGTGTAAGATTTTTAATGGAAGCATTAGCTATATCGATAATTGCAAGGGACTTCCCCTTGAGGTTCTGTCTTGTAAGTATTATGCCTTTGCCTCCCTCTGCCCATGCAGGGACACCAAACAGCTCATCCCTCCCCGCAGGAAAGCTGAATATTTTTTTCATATTTTTTATATTAAAAATTACAAGACTGCATGTACGATCCGGAGCAAACTCAACAGCAGCGACCATTTTTGCATTGTGAGCTAGAGACGGAACAAAGTAATGGCCTTTACTTGTTATTCTCGTTCTTTTTTTTGTTTCTGTATCGTATATAACAATATCCGCCCAGGCTCTATTCTTCCATTCCGGGTCCGGAAAAGCCTGTGACCATACAACTATACCCTTTGCCACCGATATATGGTTATCCAGAGGCGAGACAGGAAGAATTTGTTTTTCCGTACCGTCAGGAAAAATTTGAACGAGTTTTTTAATATCATCCATACCCCATTTTAATGCAATTAGAGAGCCTTTATTTAAGGGTACAGGGTTAGTGTAGCTTGTCCATCTGTGTTTTATATTTTTATTAACAGGAAACGCCTCTGTAATTTCTATTCCCTTTAGCTGGCTGTTCCACTGTGCTTTCAGGTAGTCCATGGTCTCTGAATATAGTCCGGATAAGGTTTTTCCGGTTTTTAATTTTACAGAAATGTTAAACATTAGCGGCAGGAAGGAAAAATTAGAAGTTGTATCCAGAATTCTGCTCCACACTTCCGCATCGTGGGTATTCCGCAGGTATGCAACTAAAAGGAAACCCAGGTTGTATTTGCTCGGGTAATAATCTTTGTAAGTATAGGGTCCGAGAGCAGCCTTATAGTAAGAATACTTTTTCCCGGAGAGAAGAAGAGTTCTAATATCTCTGGTGAATGAAGGTAAGCGCCCTCTGCCGGAATTTGTTAATGCTGTTTCTGTTATTACAGCATCTCCTTCGGCGTACCAGGGGGGGACGGAAAACCCTTCCATGGCAGCTTCTCCGATTTCGCCGTAAAGCAGATGCATTATTCTGGTAAAAGCCCTGTCTTCTTTTGTAAACTGCACCATGTGCCGTGTTTCGTGTGTCGCCAGCAGCGAGTACCACTCGCCGCTTCCTAAGAGATAACCCTGCGGAGGCATATGGTACCATTGAGACATTTTGGGTGCAAGTCGTACATAGCCGTTAGGAGTAACACCAGTATTGGTGAGGAGTAGTTTAAACCTGCCGGGAGAGGATTTTAGAGTTTTCCCGATAGGCCCATAGACATGTTCCATGAGGTTTGCAACTCTCTGTGCTTCGGTTTTTAATTCTGCAGGGAAGATTATTCTAAAATGAGCAGTATCAATTTCTCTCCACTGTATTCCCGGAACATACTGTGCCGAAAGGCTGGCAGTAAATAAAAATAAAACTGCAAGTGAAATAATCAATTTTTTCATATTGGAATAACTATATCATAAGAAGAAAAAAAATGCCATTTAGAGTAAATTTCATGACAGCTTAGAAAGGATTTTTAAAAAAAATAATTTTCTTCTTGACGTATCATTCTGAATGTATTATGTTATTGGTGTCTTAATATAGTAGTGCACTAATAAGCATAGGGATGTGCAGAATATTCGCAAAATACCTCTGGAGACTGCACATGTCTAAAAACGCAGATTATACAAACAGGAGGATGCCTAAATGGTAGATATTCATAATCTTACATTTAGCTACTGGAGAGAAAATAAAAGGGGAAAAAATAAGTACCCTCTTTTTGATAATCTCTCATTATCACTTAAAAGTCCTAATATCTATGGTCTTCTGGGTAGAAACGGAGCAGGGAAGACGACCCTTCTTAAAATAATCACCGGCCAGCTCTTTAAAAATTACGGAGAGATAAGTGTTCTGGGAGCAGATCCTGCAAAGAGGCTCCCGGGGATGCTCTCCCGTATTTATTTTCTACCGGAAGTATTTTATCTCCCGTCTTTACGAGGTTATGAATATGTTAAAATTCACAGCCCCTTTTACCCCGAGTTCAGTGAAGAAGCATTTAGAAAAAACTCACAGGAATTTGATATAGATCCAGATAAAAGACTAAATTCACTGTCCTACGGTCAGAAAAAGAAATTTTTAATTGGCTTCGGCCTTGCAACTCGCTGTTCGCTTATTGTTTTTGATGAGCCGACAAACGGACTTGATATCCCCTCCAAAAGTCAATTCCGGCGTCTGGTTTCGAATTCCGTACAGGATAATCAGACATTTATTATTTCTACACATCAGGTAAGAGATCTGGAACATATCATAGATCCTATAATTATTCTTGATACCGGTAAAGTAATACTTAATGAATCTATGGAGAGAATATCGGCAGAGCTGAGTATGACAATTCAGAGGGATGAACCGGAAGAAACTAATACCCTCTATTCGGAAAAAACGCTCGGCGGGTACGCAGTAATAAAAAAAGGCCCGTCGGGCGGAGAAGCGATAGATATTGAAATTCTCTTTAATACTGTAATCTCAAATAGGGAGAAAGTCATTGAAATATTCAATAAAAATAGGGAGGATAAAAATGAAGCTTAGCGATACACTGGAAGGAAAAAGATTAGTTAATCTGCTTAAACGTGATGTGTATTTAAGCTGGCAATCAATATTGATTAAATCCGCCGCATTGAGCGCCGTTATTATAGTTTTGACTGTAATAAATAATATGGGAAGGAATCCGGGATTTTCACACCTCATTAATTTTGCGTTAATCCTTTTTCTGGTAGGGTATGTTATCACTGCAAAAGCTTTTATAGATATGCACAGCAAATCCCGTGCATACGAATGGTTTATGCTCCCTGCATCTATTCTTGAAAAATTTATTGTCCGGCTTACCATTACATCTATAGGATGGTCTGTTCTTTTTCTTGCAATTTATGCCCTTTCCTCCCTTGCTGGCGAAGGGTTAAATGTGCTTATTTTTGGGTACAGGCATACTTTGCTGTTTAACCCTTTTGCATTTTCCGCTTTGAAAGTAGTTCTGCATTATCTTATAACGCAGTCTGTTTTTCTCTTTGGAGCTGCATATTTTAAAAGTGGCCATTTTGTTAAAACTTCTCTTTCAATAATTTTATTTGTAGTTATTATAGCTGCCCTTGCGGTGTTTATAGGCCGGATTTTCTTTTTTCAGTACTATGAGGAAATCGTGAAACCCATATATTTAAATTGGGAAAATTTACAGTACGATTTATACCCCTTGCTAAAGGCCGTCTCTAAGGTTTGTAAAGTGGCGTATTATGTGCTGTTTGCTCCGTTCTTCTGGTTTTTAGCATATTTGAGAATAAAAGAAAAAGAGGTTAAAAATGGAGTATAGAGAAAGCAAAGCTATCTATATTCAAATTGCAGATACCATTGGAGATAATATACTTGTGAAGGAATGGAAAGAAGAGGAGAGGATACCATCTATTCGTGAAATGGCCGTATCTATGGAGGTAAACCCGAATACGGTTTTAAGGGCATACAGCTATCTTCAGGATAAGGGTATAATATACAATAAAAGAGGTATAGGCTATTTTATTAAAGAGGGTGCTAAAGCGAAGGTACTGGAATTAAAAAAAAATTACTTTATTAATAATGAGCTTCCCTATATTTTCAGGATAATAGATATTCTGCACCTCGATTTCAAAACTCTGGAAAAGCTTTACATGGAGTATAAACAAAGGAGAAGTGCGTGAAAAAGAGTAATAGATTGCTAATTATTATCGGAATTACAGTTGTTGCGCTGTTTATTATCTCTGCAGCTATATTTCGTTATAGGATCAGCAGGCATAACAGAAAAATTTCCATAAAGGGAAATAACTGCAGCTACAATGCACTTAAATTGGATATAAATGGTGGTGCAGATATTAATCTAAAGGATGTCCCTGTTAAAGATGCGAGGATACATTTAAGCGGCGCGGCTAATATTGTACTTAGCCTGAAAGGCGGAAAACTGGAAGGGGATATAAGCGGGGCAGGAATGCTTAAATATTATGGAACTGTAAAAGTAAAGAATATCAGGACTAGCGGTGCTGTAAAAATCAAGCAGGGATAATATAGAGAAGCAGATTGCCGGCCTCCTTTAGGAAGTGCCCTTACTGCCTCTGCCATTAGGCCGGTACAGCTAAAGATCAAGTTTTCCTTTCATGTAATCCTTAAGCTCTTTAATTTGAGAAGCTTTATCTATTGTTTCTTTCCATTTATCTACAAATGAGAAGAATTCGGAAGCTTTCCCTGCACGTTCTTCTGCCTGTTTTAGCAGTATTTCCGGTTTAGGAAAAAACCTCTCATCGGCATTATTCGGCCTCTGTTCTCTGAGTGCTTCCAGAGCCTGAGCCTTAAGGCTATCTTTTAGAAATTCCCCAGGGTAAATACCGAGATCTTCTGCTTTAATGGATAGAACGGTATGATTTGTAGATGAAAGCCTTATTTTTTCTTTTTCATAAATAAATCTAATAATATCCTGCTGGAGTTTGGCGTAGGGGGTGGTATTTATATGGTATTTTCCGGAGGAGTCCGGCGGGAGGTGAGTAATAAAAAGATCCCTGTCGAAAAACCAGTTATATTTAAGCATTTTTGAATTAATAAGGTAATCTATATCTTCTCCTCTTGTAATCCCCGGATCAAAGGGAACGTTTAAAAAAAGCTCCCTTGTAAAAACCATATTTCCTCCGAGTGCTACTGAGGATTTCACGGGCTGTGTCCCCGAATTCATATACCTGGAAAATTCATCGTTCATTAAGGCTGCCTTTTTTGTAAAAATATTTCCGGATGTTCGAATGCCTTCCGGTTCTTTTAATCTGTAATCGCCGGAAGCATTTAAATAGATGCCTGCAATTCCATCTGCCCTTTCTCCGGCTATTTTTCCCCCCGCAAAATCTACAGCTTTATTTAAGTAATTTGGGGGTACAACTTCATCATCGTC
>QNBI01000085.1 GCA_003641675.1 Spirochaetota bacterium
TAACAAAGTCTGCTATTCTCTCTATTGCTGAATCTCCACCAACTGAGTATGGTATAAGATCTAAATCCATTGTCTTGGGTACATGAACACATTTGATCCCATTCTTACTTAAGTCCAAAACTACGCTACCAGTGTCATCACCACCACTAATAACCAAACCATCGAGTTTAAATTTTTCTAATCCTCTTTTTATTTTGTTATATTTTTCATCGTCATCTATTTTCGAAATTTTTACACGTGAATGCCCTGCTTCTGAACCAGCCACATTGATACTAAATGTATCTAATCGAGTATCAGTCAACTCTGTTAATAAATCTAAATCTTTCAAATTATAAAGTCCTGCGTAACCATTTGGTATTACGAAAGTTTTTATTTTATTTCGAATAGCCATTTTGGCTACACCTTTAACAACAGCATTTAATCCACCACAATCCCCGCCACTGGTGATTATGCCAATATTTTTCATAGTTGTTTTATTAAATATTTAAATCTATATTGTATATTTAATTTCATTTTCAGTTCTGCCTGACCTGCAGTAAACCACTAAAGGGTTTATGACATCCTATTCCCTTCAGTGGTATAGGATGGATTTTCATCCCGCCTGAGGCGAGTCTCCTCCTAAGGCGGGCAGGCGCCTTCGGCGGAAAAGACTATACTTAATCTTTTTCAGTTCTGCCGGACCTGGACTCGAACCAGGATACCAGGCTTCAAAGGCCTGTGTCCTACCATTAGACGATCCGGCAGAGCTAAAAACGATTATTTATTTTACTATAAAAATGCCTAAATATTAAATAAGAGAAGGTTATTAATAGATTTTAATCAAAATAACGATAATGTCAATTATAAATTATACACGTAGGTATCTACCGATAGCTATACTAGAACTTATTATACTTAAAATTATCACAAAAGCTAATTGCCAAGCAATAATTTGTAGTAAATTATCATTAAAATAGCTAACTAAGTCTAAATTATAACCTTCAAAAAAAGAGGCTTTTTTAATTCCGGAACTTGTAAAAGCAAGAAAAATATCATCTTTATATTCGTTTTTAAAAAGCTGTATAATGAGAAAATACATCTTACCTCCTTAAAGGCTATTCCTTCATGTTGACTTCACCGGCCCGCCTTAATGTAAATTTTGTTAGCAGCGGACCGACAATTTCTGTAATTATAGTGGTAAACAAAAGCAGGTTTATAACCATTGTAGCCATATCTATTCCCGGTTGTCCGTAGGCACCTCTTCCGAACTGTTTTTGTACGGCAAGAGATAGCGCAATGGCCACTCCCACCTGCGGCAGCAGGCTGAAACCAGTGAATTTCTTTACAACCTTAGGGGCGTTTGCTAAGAATGCTCCGATTGTTGCACCGCTAATTTTGCCTGCAAAACGTGCGCCTGTGTATATGAGGCCTAAGACACCTATTTTGCCTATAAGCTTAATATTTAGGTGAGCGCCTGCAAACATAAAGAAAAGCGGCAGGAATATTGGTGAAAAATTCTCAACGGTTTTTTGAGAACGGTTTGCAAGCATCGGATCTGTATTTACAAGTACAGCACCAAGGGTCATTACAGCTAAAAGTTCGGAAAGTTTAAAATATTCCGCTACGCCCATAACGAGGAGTATTGCAGCTGCTATTCCTATGGTAAGCTCATCTTTAAACCGGATTTTTCTAAATATGATATAGTAAAGAACGGCCGTAGCTCCGCCTAAGAGAAGAGACAGGGCAATTTTTATGACAGGGGTTATTATTAGTTTTGCAACGGACAGCTGAGTTCCTGTAAGAATACTCGTTGCGAAAAGCGATGCAAAAACATAGATGGTAAGCGCAAGGGCATCATCTATTCCTACGACTGCAAGCACTGTAGACGTTAAAGGACCCTTTGCCTTGTACTGCTGAATAACATAAACTGTTGCGGCAGGAGCTGTTGCAGATGCAATGGATCCGAAAATAAGCGCTCTGTACAGGGCAGTCGGGTCTATAAGGTAAGTAACGAGAGTAACAAAGGCAAAGGCGGTAAATGCCTCAAAAAAGGCTATAAAAAAAATGGCCTTACCTAATTTTGAAAGTGTTTCCCTGTTAAGCTCTGTCCCTATACTGAATGCAATTATTCCCAGGGCAATATCGGATACGACACTGAAATTATTAATAACCTTCTGCGAGAGAAAGTTAAGCATGGAGTACCCTGCAAGTACTCCGACGATAACATAGCCTGTTACAGCGGGTAGTTTAACCTTATCAACAAATTTTTTTGTGGCATAGACAACTATTAACGATACTGCAAGATATCCTAATGTACCAAATTCCATTTTTTAAACCTGTTTTAACTTATCTACTCCTGTTTTAAATATACAGAGAAATAATCATGGACTAACTATTGTACTATTAAAGACCTTTAAAAATATTAAAAACTTCCTCTGCAGTAGTGCATTCAATTATTTTTTGCCGCCTTTCGAGGTTTTTGATAATAAGGGTGAGTTTTGCAAGAAGCCTTAAATACTTCTCCTGCATATTATCCGGCCCTGCTATTAAAAAGATAATCTGAGCAGGTTTACTGTCCAGAGATTCCCAGTCAATGCCTGCTTTATGAATTCCTATTGTAATAAAGAATTCGGCTATTTCAGGAACTTTTGCGTGCGGTATGGCAACACCAAACCCAATGCCTGTGCTCACAATAGCCTCGCGTTTTAACAGATCATCTTTGAGCTTTGCAGGGTTTTCCACCTTTCCGTCCGCTGCGGAAACTGCAACAAGCTCTTCTATGGCAGCCTCTTTAGTTGTGGATTCCATAAATTTAATTCTCTTTGTGCTGATATAATCTATAAGATTCATACTCATTAATTAACTCCTGTAATACTTTAACTGAATTTGCCAGCTTAATATTTGGTAAATAAACAAGATATAAATAATTTTTTTAAAAAACAAGCATATTCTCTTTATTTATCTTTTATTGTATAATAAAACATTCGATATAAATTTTCAAGGAGCGTCCCATGGGATTAGTTGAAAGTTTCTGTTTGGAATGTATAGAACTTAAAGCCTCTGTAAAGGATAAAGCTGATGTTTTACATTTAATCAGTTCTCTGGCAGCAGGTTCGGAAGCTCTAAAGGGCATTGATAAGGGCACAGTATTTAATGCGTTAAAAGAAAGAGAGGAATTGGGAACAACGGCCTTCGGCAACTATATTGCAATTCCTCATTGCAGTATTAAAGGCATTAAAACGTTTATTGTCGGCGCAGTGACCGTTCCGGGAGGAGTGGATTTTAATTCTCTGGATAAAAAGCCGACTAAGCTCTTTGTATTTATAGTAGGCCCGCCGGAGAATAAGAATGAACATATAAGACTCTTATCTGCAGTGTCTAAAATCTTAAGTTCTGCAGGTGCTTTGGATGAAATTCTTGCATCGGAAAATCGAGATACCTTCAGGGAAAGGTTTTTACGGTACTACATGCCTCAGCCGGAAAAAAAAGAAAAGGACAAAGTGTTTTTCCATGTATTCGTCCAGAAGAGAGAATACTGGGATGATATTCTGCAGATCTTTTCCAGTGTAGAGGATAGCTATCTCACGGTAATTGAGACAAATAATGCAAGTTACTATCTTCAAAAGCTCCCGCTATTTTCTGAGTTCTGGACAGAGTCTAACAAGGGTTTCAGCAGGATTATTCTTGCAGTTGTGGATAAGGGTATGGGAAATGATATTATTAGGCGGATCAATCTTTTAGTTGATAATTTGGATAATAAGACAGGAATTCTCGTTACTGTCCAGGAATTAACCTACACCGGCGGATCTCTGGATTTTTAATTAGTAAATGGAATAAAAAAGGTCTTAATGGAGCTTAAAATATGGAACTAATACAGGCACTACAGAATTTTATTCAAGGGCTGCATTTACCTATTCTTCTTATCGTGGGTTTGCTAACCCTTCTTGCTTTTTACACAGGAAGGATTATGAAGTATGTACGCCTTCCTTCTATAATCGGATTTATGATCATGGGTGCATTACTCGGACCTTCTGTGTTAAATCTCCTATCAGAAGATGTTCAAGGGCAGTTATCCTTTATAACAAATATTGCACTGGGCTTCGTTGCCTTGAGTATAGGGCTCGAGTTAAATATAGATTCCTTAAAGAAGCAGGGGTGGGGGATAATATTTATAATACTATCAGAGTCCTTCATGGCTTTCATTGTGGTAACGATAGGAATATTCTTGTTAACAGGAGATCTGCCTATGGCATTAATCTTCGGCGCTGTAGCTCCTGCCAGTGCGCCGGCAGGAACAGTTGCCGTGATACAGGAATATAAAGCAAGAGGCAGCCTCACAAAGGCCCTCTATGCTGTTGTAGGTTTCGATGACGGATTAGGCATAATCATATTCGGTTTTGCTGCTGCCTTTGCAAAGAGTATTCTGGTTGCGGATATGGGAGGGCCAACGGCAGGATTTTGGGCTATGATGGCAGAACCCTTTAAGGAAGTTGTTTTAAGCCTTGCCATAGGGACTGTTATAGCTCTGCTTTTTAGTCTGTTAATCAGGAAAGTAAAAAGCGGAAGGGATGTTTTTATTGTTACCTTTTCTACTGTTTTTATTGCAACAGGAATAGCGCAAATATTTCATTTCTCACTTATTCTTACAAATATGATGATAGGTATAGTAGCGGTAAATACACAGCCGAATCAGGTTTATCAGAGCATTAGTGAGGAATTAAAGGAAGTTATGCCTTTAATATTTGTTCTTTTTTTCGGTCTTGCAGGAAGCCATCTGCATTTAAGTGCTCTGCCAGCTTTGGGGTTAATCGGGATTGTATATTTTATCTGCAGGTCCACTGGCTTAATGTCCGGCGCATGGCTTGGGGCTGTTGCCGGAAAATCAGAAGAAAAAATACGCAAGTACCTCGGTCTGGGAATACTTTCTCAGGCAGGAGTTGCAATTGGGCTTGCTTTAATAGTAAAGGATGAATTTACACATTACGGAGCATGGGGAGTAAAGATTGGAACGGCAGTAATAACAACAATTACTGTAACATCAATATTTTTTGAAATACTGGGACCTATTACTACAAAAATAGCCCTGAGGAAAGCCGGTGAAATTCCGGAAGAATAGCTAAAGTTTAAACATAAAAGGCGGACTTTATGAGTCCGGAAACAATTTTAGTAATTGCCCTTGCTCTAATTTTTGGTGTTCTCGGTGCGAGGTTTTTTAAGATAATAAGAATACCTCAGGTTGTCGGTTATATTATTATTGGTCTTCTGTTAGGGGTATCTGTTGCAAACATCCTTACAAAAGAACTTGTCACTGAGTTTGCCCCTCTAAATTATATTGCCCTTGGAATAATCGGATTTTTAGTCGGAGGTGAACTAAAAAAGTCTGTTTTTAAAAAATTCGGGAGAAATATGATTATTATACTTCTCTTTGAAGGTACTACAGCATTTTTACTTGTAACCATTTTAACGGGAATTTTTACAAAGAACTGGAGCCTTGCAATTATTCTGGGTGCACTTGCATCTGCAACAGCGCCTGCCGCAACAGTTGATGTTCTATGGGAATATAAATCTGCCGGTGTTTTAACTACCATGATTTTTGCAATAGTTGCATTAGATGACGGACTTGCCCTGCTTCTTTACGGTTTCGCCAATTCAATTGCGCAGATACTAATAAACCACAGCGGCTTTTCTCTCTATGCGGCGGTATTAAAACCGCTCTATTCAATCGGCGGCGCCGCTCTGCTTGGGATTGCTGTGGCAATAATTTTCAGGCTTGTCCTGGATATTACCAAACATTCCAAACATGAACAGGACCTTGTGCTAAGTTTTACATTCGGTTCGATCATGCTTATTATCGCCCTGGCTTTTAAATTCGGTTTTGATATGATACTTGCGGAGATGTTCTTTGGGGCTGCATTTGTTAATATTGCTCCTTATTACTCAGAAAAAGTTTTTAGTTCCATGAAAGCCTTTTCTCCTCCTATCTACATTCTCTTTTTTGTTCTTGCAGGTGCGAGACTGGAACTTAGATCTCTAACCGTATTTACCATTATAACGGCACTGTTATATTTGCTGGGAAGAACGACAGGCAAAATATTCGGGGCTGCAGTTGGGGCTGTAATATCCCATTCACCTCCCAAGGTAGCAAAGTATTTAGGGCTGGGCCTTTTTTCACAGGCAGGCGTTACAATAGGGCTTGCAATATCCGCCTTCCATACATTTCCCGCCTTAGGGCTTTCTATTATAAATATAGTTACATTAACAACCTTTATTGTTCAGGTTATAGGGCCTCCTTTTGTAAAATTGGCTATTACCAAGGCGGATGAGATAAATAAAAATATCACAGAAGAGGAAATGCTGGAAAAGTATACCGTGAAGAGTGTTATGAAAACTAATAATCCTGTTATAAAGCAATCTGCCGTTTTAACAGAAATACTGGAAGTTTTTTCCGGGAGTAATCTGGATGATATTCCTGTTGTTGGCGATTCCGGAGAACTCTGCGGTATCATTAGCCTGGCAAAAATAAAACCGCTCTTAAATAGAAATATCCCTGTCAATCTTGTTATAGCAGAGGAGATAATGCTTCCCGTTGCTCATACGATATATGCACATGAGAATCTAAGAGAAGCTTATAAAAATATGGTAATGAACAACATGCAGTCCCTGATAGTGGTTGCAGAAGACAACCATAAAAAGATGCTCGGAATTATTGAACTAAATAGGATTAAAGAAATTCTGCGCGCAGAAACTATTAAACTGCGAGAACTTAAAGCCTGATATTTTTTATGATATACTGTCGTTCATAAAAAAATGTTGCCTTGTAAGGACAGCTGACCAAGCGGTGTCTCTAACAAAAGGCAAAAGGATTTATCTAATATGGGAAAGGGTGAAAAGAAAAACCGAAAAAAAATAATAGATGAATATTCAAAGCATGTTTCCAGCGGCAAGGTGGCTTTCTATAAAAAGTATGGAATAGATTTCATAATGGGCAAGAGACACGGTCCTTATTTGGAGGATATCGGCGGAAAAAAAGAAGTTATTAATTTGCACTGCAATGGCGGTGTTTTTAACCTTGGGCATAGAAACAGTGAAATTATAAAACTACTTTCGGAAAGCCTTAATGAACTTGATATAGGTAATCATCATCTATTAAGCCCTGAAAGAGCAAAAACAGCCTCCCTTATTGCAGAATTAATGCCGGGAGATTTAACTTATACTGTATTCGGGGCGGGTGGTGGCGAAGCCGTTGACCTTGCCATAAAAACCGCCCGTGCATATACGGGCAAAACAAAGATTATTTCATGTCTGGGCGGTTTCCACGGCCACACCGGATATGCTCTCTCTGCTGGAGATTACAAGTACAGAACGCCTTTCGGCCTAAGACTCCCGGGCTTTGTTCAAGTCCCTTTTAACGATCTTATTTCTCTTGAAAAGGCAATAGATGATGATACAGCGGCTTTAATA
>QNBI01000086.1 GCA_003641675.1 Spirochaetota bacterium
CCCGGGTCTTTGCCGCCGTGCCCCGGATCCAGCATAATCACGGAGATACGCGGATAATTTTCTTTGTTTGTTTTTTCTTTAATAAAATTCTTAAGAACAGCCACGGCGCTGTCAGAGAGCAAAATAGCACCTTTTTTCATTAAAATAGGGTCTATTGCTACTTTTTCCTTGTAATCTATTAGAACCCATGGAACGCCGATCTTAAAAACAACTATTCTGTTCGATACATGCAGGACACCGGAGTATCTTAATTCGTCCCATTCGAGGGTATATTGGAAATCATGCAGCAGCTTTGTCAATTCTATATAGTCTGCGAAAGCAGAAACAGCAATAAAAATGAGCAATAGGAAAAAAACTACTTTTTTCATTTTAATACTCTGTTGAAATATTCATCGAGAGGTCTGCCTTCCTTAATAAGCATATTTACCGTATCCAGAATATACACCCCTCCCTGAAGTCCTCCCTTTAGAAAACTGTTCCAGAAAAGACTTCCCAGTATTAAACCCTTTCGCTTTTTATTTACCGCAGAAATAAACCGTATATCTGTTATGTCTGTTAGCCTTTTAATAAGATAGCTTATACGCGCTCCATGCCAATCCTTTCCATTTTCGTATTCCATTTGCGGAAGCGCTAAGATACTTATTGGGGATTTTCTTCCGATATTCACAGCGTCATGTTTTTTAAAAGGCTTCATTCCTTTTAGAGCATTTATATTCTCTTTTCGTTCAAGTTTTAAAGCCCATGTACTGTTTATGAATTTGTCTGTTTTGTCCGGAAACAGAAATGATTCTGTTTCTTCATTTCCGGGTTCAAGCCGAATAAATATTTTCTGAACCGCTTTCTCGGCACTAGAAACGGCAGAGGCATGATCGGATGCCATAGAAATTACATTTCCGCATTTCTCAACATTATTCGTTGGAAAATTTACAGTGTCCTGTACAGATATACGCAGAAACAAATCCTTTATGTAAGGAGATTTCCCCGCCTTTTTAATTCCATACAGATTTTTAACCCTTCCAGGTATTGAGATAAATGCCCTCTCCGCAGATACATTATGCTTTACCGGCTTTAAATTCCCGGGCTCCAGTCCAACAGCTATATTCAGCGCTTCTCCTGTTACAGAAACACCCGAAGAATATGGAAATGTCCAGCCGGACATGTAGCCCCCGGAGAGCCTTGCAGCTATTTCTCCCACAACAGCACCGGTTGCGGTAACCTTTATATCACCCTTAGCAGCACCATTG
The DNA here is from genome assembly GCA_003641675.1 of Spirochaetota bacterium. Lineage (GTDB taxonomy): Bacteria > Spirochaetota > Spirochaetia > SZUA-6 > SZUA-6 > SZUA-6. Next base: position 1,245 of record QNBI01000086.1, read on the forward strand.
TCTATTCCAAGTGCACGTATCCCCAGTTTAAAAACATCCGCTGCTGCCTTAACATCTCTGGCCGCCAGTTTTGTCGGCATTGTATGTCCCATTTCTACAAAGTAAGGCGGAAAGTGTATATGTCTGTCTGCAATACCGCAAATTGTAATTTTGTTTTTGTACACCAAAGCATCCAGGCTTAATTCGGGACCCGATATATAGGATTCTACAATTGCTTTTCTGATTCTTGATTTATCCCATGCATTTTTTACAGCAGTTTTTAGTTCATAGATATCATCCACACGTCTAACGCCTCTTGCTCCCATATTATCTACAGGTTTTACTACCATAGGGAATTTGAGCATTTCGACTACCCTGTTAATATTCTCATCCTGTGATAAATAAACAAAATCCGGACTCGGCACTCCTTTCTTTCTAAATATTTCACGCATAAGCGATTTATCCGTTGCAGCAACAGAAACACTGTAAGGAATTCCGGGAAGCCGCAACTTTTCGGCAACCCATGCCACTGTTGTAGAAAAATCCGTTCCGGCTGTAAATACTCCGTCCAACCCTGTACTTGATTTTATCCTTTCGGCAGCTTCCAGTATAGAAGGTTTATCCTTTATATCTATATTTAAGAATTCATCCGCATACTTGCGTCCCGGCGCTTCTTTATTGACATCTGCCACATAAACTTTCCACCCCTTTTGCCTGGCAGTTCTAATAGCAGGAATCTGCATAATCCCTGCTCCTAAAATTAAAATAACCATTTAGTTTTTACTCCGGTTTATAAATCCTTAATTTTCTCAGCATAGACTTCGAAGGTATCGCCCAGCTTAAATAACAGGCTTATTACTCTGTATAAGCCGTTTAAATATCTGGAATATATTGGAAATCTTTCCGGATGGTGTCCGGTTATGCGTATTGCAATTACTTTAAAGCCGTATTTTTTTAAAACTGCAGCAGCCATTTTAGGGCTCCAAATCGTATAATGGTCCGGCGGACTTAAACTTAAAAATGTAAACAGATTCCTCCGGCCTGATATTCCTCTATAGTTAGGTGTGGAAAAAGCAAACAGACCTCCTTTTTTTAAATTGCTGTTAACCTTTTTTAACACTGCAGATAGTTTCTCAAAATGCTCAATAACATACCACATGGTTATAATACCAAAAATACCGCCTTGAAAATTTAGAAAGTCCGCTCTTAACGCATGTATACCCAGTTTATTAACAGTGTAATCTATTGCCTCCTCTGAAATATCTATACCCGTAGCAGAATATCCCATGTCACGGGCTGCATCAAGAAAAGGGCCGAAGGCACATCCTACATCCAGAATATCCTTATTATTAATTTTTAAATAACGGTCAATAATTCTCATTCGTGCAATACCGGTCTTTTTAATAGAATTAAAATCTTCAACGTACGTTTTCCCGTACTGCTTTTTATACTCTTCATAAAAATACCGGCTGTTGTAAAGCCTTTTCCCCCTGTTTAAAACACTTGAGTATACAATTCCGCACCTTCTGCAGCAAAAGTATGTTCTGTCCTCTAATCTTGCTCTTGCTCTGTTAAGCTGCCCGCATACCGGACATTTCATATTCCCTGAAAATACCAATTCTTTAAAACCAGATTCATCTAACCGTTTTAAATGAAACAATTTCTTTTGCCATCTTTCCACCACACCTTTAAGAGATGTACTCTTTTTTAGCAAAAGTTTTAACCTTTTCATATCGGGTTTCCCCACTCCTATTTCCGGGAAACCGGCAATTCTGGACAGCCTTCTGTGATAGCGTGAAGGATTAAAAAGAATAACAGGTACATTTAAACCAATTGCCTCAAAACAGGTTAGTCCATAGGAAGTTATTATCAGATCATACTCCGGAATAATAGAAACCAGGCTCTCTGCATGTTTAATTATGTGAATCCCATCCACTGCAATAGGACTTTTAAACAACGGGCCTTCTACTGCAGAAATATCAAACTCTTTAAATATATTATCCCTTTTAATTTTTTTTAGAAGGGTTGATGTTAGACCCGCTGGATCCTCTCCCCCGAAACTGATTAGTATTTTTTTTAACTGCTTTAAACTGCTCATTTTTTTATTATTCTGTACATTTATTTCTGAAATCGGGGAAGCCGCTATATTCGGTTTTTCTCTCTTTCTGACGTTTCCAAGATAATCAACAATATAAGGAGCAAAAGTGCGGGCACTGCCTCCTTCATCGACCGCTATAACAGGGCCAAGCTGTTCATAGAATGTTAATTCTTTAACAGAAGTTTCCCGCCTGTCTATAACAACCAATTTCCACGGCAATTTTTCCCAGGGATTTTCTGCTATCTGAACTCCTTTAAGTACTTCTGATAGCCTTTTATCCCTTATATCATCCTCCAGGTAAACCCATGCATCTTTTCCCATAGAACGCGCCGCATTCACTGACCTCTTAAGATGCCCAACACCCTGTCCGTTTCCGACTCCGGGAATAAATAATACGCCTCCGGCCATTACTTAAACCTTGCCTTTAACCATGAAACAAGATCAGCTAACTGTATTGGCGTACCTGCGTAAAGCTCACTGTATATTTCTCTTAATAAATTAAAATCCCTGCCCGTATCCAGACTGACAGCTACTTTGCTAAAATTAACTATCTCCGGTGCTTTTTTTTCGATAATTTTGAAAATAGACCGGTGTCTGTACATATATGTGGTTATATGTTCCCTTTCATAGGGATCCACTGCTCTGTCTCTTGCATTCTGTAATGCATTAGCATCTATTATTTCAACCCCCGTCCCAAGCGGAATGCCCAGATAATGGCTTAAATCTGCATGCTCTGCATTATGAACTTCAATAATTTTTTCGATATACTCTGCAGATACAAGAGGGTTGTCCCCTGTGGCACGAATTATTATACGGGAGCCGTAGTATTTCCATGCGAGGTAGTAACGTTCAAGAACATCCTCCTCGGGGCCCTTAAACACATCAAATCCTTCATCATCGGCGAGATACTTTAACACTCCTGCGCTGTAATTATCCGTTAATAAAACGTAATGAGAAGCAGGAACCGGCTTTAAGGACCTCATAACATGCTGAATCACATTCCCACCTTTTAAGGGTATAAGCGCTTTACATGGAAACCTGGTGGAACCAAGCCTGACCTGTACAAAAACAGCAGTATCTATTCCGTTATGTCCCATAAATCTATAACCCGCAAAGCATCCTGTTTAAATCTGTACCTGTTAATTCGAACCCATTTTTTTACCTTTTTAAATTCCTGATATGCATATAGAGGACCTGTATCCGAGTGCATTATAAATTTTAAGAACTGAGAAAAAGGAATAACACCCTTGTCCCTTTTAAACCTCACTGTAATATTTTTAAGATAAAAATATTTATAGCTTTCATCCGGGGTGCTGTCCTCCGAATATGAATTTCCCAAATACTGAATGGAGTATTTTTTCGTAAACAGCATAGTCTCTCCCCACATATACGATCTAAATCCGAAGTCAAGCTTCTGCCAGTATGGGTTCGTTAAGGTGTAATCGAATCCACCGGAAATAAGAAATTTTTCTTTGTTGTAGATTCCCGTATAATCAAAAGGGAATATTGTAGGAACCTCCTCCTCCTTTGGAAACCAGTTTGCTACTTTTAACTCGTTATTCAAAAATCCAGGAACCATTACAGATGGAACCGTCTGCATTTTTTTGCCCTTAAGTAGAGGGCATGTACATAAATTTCCGGACAGATCACCACTTTTAAGAATCATATCGAGGTTATTAAACGATGAAATTTTCATATCATCCCACATCGCAAGTACAAAGGGGGATTTTGCCTCATCTATACCAATATTCAGCTTTTCCCCAACCGAAATACCAGCTTTTAAAAGGAGAAATTTAACACCTGGGAATTTATCGTGCAGGGCTTCTATGTCAAATGAGGATTCCGATGCTGTTATACACAGTATTTCTGCATTTTTATATTTTGCAAGGTCTTTTAAAACCGCCTCTCTGTAGAATCTTCCTTTCCGTGTAAGGAGGACAATAGAAATCGGATAGACGTACTTTCTAATTCTGTCTATTCTTTCCCCGCCCATAATGGTATATGGGATCCTTGTACGTTTAAAAGTTATAGGTATAGTATTCATCACACTTTAAACACATTTCAGGATAATTCGCTGATAAATGCTGCCTGTAGTATTCCCCGCCTCTCTCCCAGATATCTTTAACCGGTTCATTTATAATATTTCCAAGAATATGCTTCCCTGAAATATCTTCTCTGCACAAAGGGACGCTACCGTCTGTCCGAACATACAGGTCGCGTTTTAAATGCCAGCAAGGAAAACGTTTTAAAGGTGAAAGGTCCGTTACTTTACGGTCGGGAAGCACACCGCAGAAATTATCATACTTTTGAATTATTATATTATCAGTTATCTTTTTCCAGTTTCTGTAAAACTTTTCAAGTTCTTCTTCGTTTTCTTTCATTCTTACTGCCTGGACATAAACATTACCTTTAAACAGTTCAAAAAGCTTTTCCGTATTTTTTAATGCTTCTTTAAAACCAGAGCCGCGGATAATCTGATAAGTCGATTCTTCAACAGCGTCTAAAGACACTATCCATGTCGGAGATTTTTCTGTTTCCAGTTTTATCTTCTCAAAAATGCCCTCCTTCCATCCAATCCCGGAGGTTTCAATAACAACTCTAAAACCGGGAATCTTAGAGATAAGAGAAATAACCTCATCTATTCCGGAATGGAATGCAGGTTCTCCCCACAGGGATAAGTCTATAACAGCATCATCCGAAAAGTCTTTTACCTTATGAATAATAGCGGAGAGTGTTTCAATGCTCATCTCACCTCTCTTACCTGCTGCTCCATCAAGGTTTAGGGAGTAAGGACAGTAGCTACACAGCTGCGGGCACCCTTCTACAATCTGAATAGCTATATATGCAGGCAGAGTTCTCAGCAGGTCACCATTTTCCTGTAATATTTTTGATATAGCATCTGCATCGGATGCTCTTTTTTCCGCTACCCTTTGGACAAGCATAAAGTTCCTTTTTGTGTCCGCAGAGAGGGATACTCGCAGAAGTCTCAAATCCTGCGGAGCAATTACAGTTTCTATATCGAATGCATTAATATCTTTTTTAATTATATCGAAAAAGAAACTCTTCCAGGCCTCTTCTTTATTCTCTCCCAGAAGTTTTACAAGGTTAGGCAGAATATCCGTTTTAATTATTTCAGGAGTTATACCGTACGGATAACCGTCTGCAAAGGTATACTCTGCAAAATATTTAGTATGGTCCTTATACATTTTGCGGGTTATTCCGCTGTCAAGAAACGGACAGTCTCCGTAAAAGTAAAAAATATTATCATACCCCTCTGAAATCTTAATTATGGCCGATAATAATTCGCCGCCGGTTGTAATTTTATCGGAAACAACTCTGATATTAGGGCGGCTGCTCAACGTTTCTCTGCCTAAGAGTACAATATCTTTAGTTTCCGGTAGGTTTTCAGCATAGTTAAGAACCCTTTCCAGGGAATTTATACCTCCGGCAAAAGGCTTCTCCGCATAGACTGTAAGGTTTAGCCCGTTAATTATCGCTATATTTTTCATACTCAACTGCAATTATCGACAAAAAATCAACTGTCCTCAACTTGAACAACCCATTTAATAGCTGGACATAAAACAATAAACAGAGCTATTCTTTTTAAACCACATAAATAAAAGCTATTGAAAATAAGTATAAAAAAGTGTAGTTTACAGTGTGTATATTACAACGAGAAAAATAATTTATCCAGAAGGAGACGAACTGGAAATTGAACATGCTCTTACTATAAATGAGCTTGTCGATTTAAACGGTTTCCCGTTGAATTTGCCATTGCCGACTTCCAGGATGATTGTTTACAGAATTATGAAAATTACTACCGATACATATAGGGGCGGAGAGACAGTTAAGTATTTTCTTGAACTCCTTACCAAATATGAATTGGAAGAATATGTAATATAGGAGGATATTATGATGTTTACAAAAAAAGAAATCTCTTCGGCAGAAGTGATACTCGAGGTTCATGGAGCTCTTAACGGAGATACAGCAGACCAGTTCCAGAAGAATTTGGAAGAACTTGCAGCAAGTCCTCATCGAATTATTACCCTGAACCTTTCCGATGTTAATGCAATTAATTCTTCCTGTATCGGGAAAATC
>QNBI01000087.1 GCA_003641675.1 Spirochaetota bacterium
AAATGAACCCTTTAGGAAAAGCTGGGACGGGGATAAAACGAGAACTGCCGGCAGCAGCGATATAAAAACTTTCCTAAAGAATAATTCTCTTATCTGGTACGGAGCCTTTGCTATAACCATGACAGAACAGATGATAACCAACCTTACCGGCCGGCTTGTCGTAGACAGAATAATACCGGGTTCTGCACTTGCAATAGGGGCTGCTTCTATGACAGGAGTTCTGCTTGGATTCAGGACCTTCAGCACGCTTGCGATTGTGCCTCTTATGGGAGTTTTGAATGACAAACTCGGTAGAAAAATGGTGATGCTCTATACTCTTTTCATTGAAATAATAATACTCGCATTGTTTCCGCTAAGCAGTAACTGGCTGGTCCTCTGTATAATACTCTCGGTACAGTTTATGACTGCTGTTTCTGCAAGACTGGGAATCTATGTGCTTGCCGGAGACAGAGCTGCTGTAAATAATAATCGAGGAGACCGGGCTCTTTATATGAACCGTTTTGCAACATTTGTTGATATAGGAACATCTCTCGGGCCTATTGTTGCATATTCGCTATACTCAACTGTGGGTTTTAACTTTGTAATTCTGCTGGGAATATCAGTCTTGACTCCTTTAATTTACCTTATTCTAAAAAAGCAAATTAGGTAAAAAAAACTGCAGGGATTGGATTCCTGAAGAGGTTTTAAGGTATAATTTATTTGAGTGTATAGGGATTTAAAAGTGCATAATAGTTATTTAAAAGGGGAAACTTCCGCTGTAAAGGCAATTATTTTTGATATGGGGGGCACCTTAAAAAAACCCTTTAGAAAAAGTAAAACAATACGGTCGGGAGTTGAAAAAATTATGGAAATGCTTAGTCTAAAGGGAAGTCCTGCCGACTATGAGGAGAAGCTTTTAGAGCGGTATTATGCCTATAGAAAATGGACGCGGGAAACCCTTATTGAGCTTAACGAAAGGGATATCTGGATAAAATGGCTTTTGCCGGAAGAGCCTGAGGAAAAGGTCGCATCTCTTGCCTTAGGGCTTAACGATGCATTAAAGTCGTCTTTAGGTTTAAGTGAGCTGCGTGATGATACGGCTGCTGTAATTAAGGAGCTTCATAGACGGGGATATAAACTGGGGATTGTCAGCAATAGTTTCAGCAGTACAGGTACTCCGAAACTTTTAAAGGAATACGGTTTATATGAATACTTTGATACTATTGTTCTGTCGTCCGGTTTTGGTAAGCGTAAACCGGATCCTTCAATGCTTTTTAAAGCTGCGGACGATATGGACATACTGCCTGCAGAAGCAGCCTATGTGGGTGATAAAATCGATAGAGATGTAATTTCTGCAAAGAAGGCAGGATTTGCCTTAACTGTTTATATTAAGAATCCAGGGAAACCGGTACAGGACCCTCAATACCCGAATTTAAAACCTGATTTTACTATTATAGAACTTTCCGAACTGCTTTTACTTTTTTAAATAACTTTCGCTTTTGCTTCAGTTTCTGCAGCCGGAAGGCCTGCCTTAAAATATGATGATTTTCCATTTATGGGTCTACCGGCAGCACTTAAATATTCTATCGAAAGGTATCCCATAAGCATGGCTTTGCTCTTATCAGTATTTTCTTTTTTTCTTGACAATTAGGTAAATGAATAGAATCATATAGTTAGGGTAATATATGAAATCCATTACCGTCGTTTCCTTTTCTCTTCTTTTAATTCCTTTTGTTCTGTTCGGTGAGAGTAATAATACAAAAAAAGTTCAGGATGAATCGAGCACCAAAGTCGTGTCTTCCGGAAAAACTTTAAATAAAAGTGTTGTTTACAGCATACCTATTCACGGAGATATAGACAGACAGCGCATGGTATTTATTAAGAGGGCAATTAAAGAGGCGGAAAATGCCAAAGCAGAATACGTTATCTTTGATATTAATACCTTTGGCGGAAGAGTGGATTCTGCACTCCAGATTGCGTCTTTAATCGGCTCTGTGCGGAATGCGGTAACAGTTGCATATATTCCCTCCTCTGCAGAGGGCACTGGTGTAAGCTGGTCTGCAGGTGCTTTAATTTCATTTGCCTGCAGCAGAATCTATATGGCACCGGGTACTTCCATAGGGGCGGCCGCTCCTGTATATGAAACGCAGTCCGGAATGGAAATGGCGCCGGAAAAGGTTGTGAGTGCAGTGAGGACTCAGCTTGCTGCATTGGCGGAAAAAAATGGATACCCGAAAGCGGTAGCCCTGGCAATGGTAGATAAAGACTTAGAAGTTTATGAAGTATATATAAACGGGAAACTGCACCTTGCATTGTCCGGTGAAATAGATGAGCTAAAGCGCAGGGCAAAAGAAAGGAATGAAACATTTGTAAAGGGGAAAGCTCTTTCGCAGAAAGGAAAGCTCCTATCTCTGACAGCAGGTGAAATGAAAAAGTACGGTGTTTCATCCGGCACTCCAGATTCCCTGGAGAGTTTCTATTCGAATTTTAACGTGGATGAAAAGGATGTGCATTTTATAAAGGAAACTGCAGAAGATAAGCTCGTTGCATTGCTCACAAGTTCCCTTGTCTCTGCTGTTCTCATAATAGCCGGTATTATCGCTCTCTATCTGGAAATTACAAGCCCGGGGTTCGGGATTCCCGGTACGGTTGCTATTATATGTTTTTCTATAGTTTTTATTTCAGGCGCTTTACTGGGTAATGTCGGTTCCCTTGAGCTTTTACTTTTTATTCTTGGAGTTGTTCTTCTCATTGTGGAGATATTCCTTATACCGGGTTTTGGGATTACCGGTATTACAGGAATTATACTAATGGTTACCGCTCTTATTTTGAGCAGGCAGGGTTTTATTTTTCCTTCTTTTGAATGGCAATGGGATATTTTTAAACAGAACCTTCTTGTTGTGGGAGGGAGCGTAGGAGGAGCTTTTATTATTCTTGCAGCTCTTATGCCGATACTTCCAAAATCCCGTTTATTTAACAGGCTTGTCCTGGAAACAGGAGAGAAGGCAGAAAAGGGTTTCACAGTACAGACAGAAGATGTGCAGAGCATAGCTGCGGGAGAGAAAGGCCGGGTAGTTACAACGCTGCGGCCTGTAGGAAAGGCGGAGATAAACGGGAGAGTATACATTGTGCAGGCAGAGGCGGATTTTATAAACAGGGGAAGCGACGTGGAAGTTGTGGAGATTGCAGGAAATAAAATTGTTGTGAGGAAGCTTGTATGATATTTGTAGCGGTTGCCCTGTATATAATCGGATATGCGGCAATCGTCCTCGAATTCTTTGTGCCGGCTGGAGGCCTGGTAGGATTAACAGGTGTCGGGAGTATAATCGGCGGCATAGTGTTGATTTACAGAAATTACGGGAACAGTTTAGGGTTTACCTTCTTAATTGTTGCACTTGTATTAACACCGGTGCTAATCTTTGTGTATTTTAAATATTTCCCGGGCAGCTTTATCGGAAAGAGGCTTATTCTTTTTAAAGACCAAAAAAAGGAAGACGGATTCGTGGCGCATACTTTTTCTGTTTATGAAGACCTTTCAGGGAAAACCGGATTAAGCATAACACCATTAAGGCCTGCCGGGACTGTAATAATAGATAAAAAGAGATACAGTGTTGTTACATCAGGAGATTTTATAGAAAAGGATAGAGAAATCGAAGTTATAGATGTAATCGGCGGCCGCATTATTGTCAGGAAATGTAATGTAAAAGGAGGAACGGTATGATAGTAGCCTATATAATTATTGGAATTGTCACGCTGGTTTTTATTGCTTTTTTCTTTAAATTCTTCGGTCTGTGGTTTCGTGCGCTTCTCTCCGGAGCGCCGATAAAGCTCAGCAGGCTGGTAGGTATGTGGATTCGGCGTGTAAAGTCAGGAACAATTGTCGACAGCAGGATAATGCTTACAAAGGGAGGTATGGGAATAGATTCCGATCTTTTAGAGACCCACTATCTTGCCGGGGGAGACGTAATACGTGTAAGCAAGGCGCTGATTGCGGCAAACAAAGCCGGAATTAAGCTGGACTTTGCAAAAGCCGCAGCAATAGACTTAGCAGGCAGGGATGTTCTGGATGCAGTACGTACGAGCGTTAATCCTAAGGTAATAGACTGTCCAAACCTCGAAACGGGTAAGCGCACAATAGATGCTGTGGCAAAGGACGGAATTCAGTTAAAGGCAAAAGCTCGTGTAACTGTCCGGGCAAACATAGAAAGGCTTGTAGGAGGTGCAACAGAAGAGACAATTATTGCACGTGTCGGTGAAGGCATAGTTACAACAATAGGATCCGCAGAGACCTATAAAGAGGTTCTTGAGAACCCTGATAATATTTCTAAAACGGTACTTGCAAAGGGGTTAGATGCAGGTACTGCATTCGAGATTCTTTCCATAGATATTGCAGATGTTGATGTCGGAGAAAATGTGGGTGCAAAACTCCAGGCAGACCAGGCGGAGGCGGATAAACGGAGGTTTCAGGCTGTAGCCGAGCAAAGAAGGGCAGCAGCCAAGGCAAGGGAGCAGGAAATGATAGCACAGGTTCGTGAAAATCGAGCGAAGGTGGTTCTTGCGGAGGCCGAAATACCTAAAGCTATTGCAGAAGCCTTTAGGTCCGGGAATCTTGGAATAATGGATTACTACAAATTAAAGAATCTGCAGGCAGATACTGACATGCGCAAAAGCATAGGAGGCGAGGGAGAAACCAAAGAGGATCTCGATACATGATTTTCGTAGGACTGATATTTGCAGCATTCTTAATTATTCTGGTTTTAAAAGTGACGCAGGGGAGAAAACAGAGGAAAGTTTTACCCAGAGGCGGAGAAACCGAAAGGGGCCGTGAGGTACCGGCTAATTACTATGATAAATTGGCGGCTGTTAATCTGCAGGAAGAACCACCTGTCGGGCGGACTACGCTTACAGATTCGGTACTTACACGATCCGGGTTTTCTTCTTCTATACTTGCCGGCAAAAAACCCGTATCGGAAGCAGCTGCACTGCGGGAAAAATCCGGTCTGGAAAAAATTAACCAACTTCCAAAAATGCAGCAGGCAGTTATGTGGGCTGAACTTTTGGGAAAGCCTAAGTCAGAACGAATGTAAAGACACGGCCCTAAGGGAAAAGGCGGCCGGCTTTCTTGCTTTAGTGAATTTACCCGTTGCCTTTTATACATTCTTCACAGAGCTCATCGGAAGAATTGGAGGCTATTTTAGGTGTTTTTGAAATTCTAACGGCAGGCTCTGCAGTCTCTGTGTAGAAAGGGGACAGCCTATAGAGCGCTGTTGTAAGTTTAAGAACGGTTATAAGACTGAAAACTGCGAATTTCTGCGTTATCTGCATTATTCCGGACTGTATAACAAAGTTGAAGGCGTAAGCTAAAACAGTTGTGTGAAGTATAAAATGATAAATAGATATGTATTTTGCCCCGGGTAATTTTCCTGCTTCTATTAGCATTATGAGAGTAAGACCCCAGAGGTCGCCGAATAATAAAGCGCCTCCGATACTATGGATACTGTTGTTTGTGTTGCAGGGAAAAATGATAATAAAAAAGCCCAGGCCGGCAGAGAAAGATAAATCTCTCTTTAGGATAGGGTGCTCAATATTTTTATGCCTGTGGAATATAGATGCAATTTTAAACATTAAAACGCCACTAATGCCCATACCCAGCGCAAAGATAAAAAATGATGTTCTGTTGGGGTATCCCTTTACTGTTTTTGTTGCTCCGAGGTAGCTAATTGCATCCTGCCAGAACTTGAAAGGTTCTCCGTAAAACAACATACCGGCAGCCATAGTTGTAATATTAATAATAACCAGTCTGAAAAAAAGAGAATCTATTTTTTTATTGCATATCAACAGGCTTTCGGGTTTTTCCATTGTTAATTCCAAAAACTTAAAAATGGTGTTACAAATAATTTACAAAGATTTGGATTTTTTGAAAAGTAAATTTACTAAAACAGTCTTAATTTGTTAAAGTTAATGTTATAATAGAATAACAGGAGAAAATTTATGTCTAAAAATGTATATGAGGAATTGGAAAATATATTTAGAGCGGGTGTTGCACGGGTAGATCCTGCACTTATTTTTAAAAAGCATGTTTTTTTAGAACAGAATAAGCTTTTAATTAAGACAGAAACGGTTAGTGAAAAGTACGATTTAGATAAATATAATTCCATAATTGTTTTGGGTGCAGGGAAGGCTACTGCAAAAATGGCCTTAGCGCTGGAAAAATTAATGGGTTCTAGAATCACTAAAGGGCTTATATCAGTTAAAAGAGGCCATACAGAGAAATTAGAAAGAATAAAGATAATAGAAGCAGGTCATCCGGTACCGAATACGGAAAGTGTCAGAGCGGCAAGGGAAATAGCTTCCTTAAGCAGGGAAGGAGATGAGAAGACTCTATTTATTAATCTTATTTCCGGCGGTGGTTCGGCATTGCTGAGTTATCCATATGAGGATAGCTCTTTAAAGCTGAGCCTTGAGGATAAACAGAAAACAACGGAGCTTCTGCTTGCATCCGGGGCATCTATTCAGGAGATAAATTGTATAAGAAAACATATCTCCGGTATTAAAGGCGGCAGACTGGCGGAAATGATGTTTCCTGCGGATTCTTTGAATTTAATTCTTTCCGATGTGGTAGGAGACAGACTGGATTCTATTGCTTCGGGACTAACTGTTACAGACGAGTCTGCTTTTGTGGATGCTGTAGCCATCGTGGAAAAGTATGGTCTTAAAGCTGAGCTGCCGGGAAAAGTGATGGAGCTGCTTACAAGAGGGTCTGCAGGCAATATTCCTGAAACTCCTAAGAAGGGAGATTCTGCCTTTAAGAAGGTCCGCAACATATTAATAGGAACCAATTTAACAGCCCTGTTAGCCGCGGGAGAGAAAGCTCTGAGCCTTGGATACAATGTTAAACTGCTTTCTTCACGTATTATAGGTGATGTTAAGGATGCAGCATTAATGTTTTTAGGCATAGGACAGGATATAGAAATACATAATCTGTTAGCGGAAAAGCCTGCCTGCATAATAGGGGGAGGTGAAACAACTGTAATACTCAAGGGGAAGGGGCTCGGAGGCAGGAATCAGGAAATGGCGCTTCATTTTCTTGAAGGTATTTACGAGAGCGGGACAGGTTCGGAGTCCATATATTTCCTCTCTGCAGGTACGGATGGAAATGACGGGCCTACAGATGCCGCAGGCGCCTTCGCCTCGCTTGAAATATTAAGAGAAGCAGAAAATTCAGGGCTCGATCTGGATGAATACCTTGAAAACAACGATTCCTATCATTTCTTTGAAAAGATAAAAAGACTTCTAAAAACAGGCGCGACAAACACGAATGTCTGCGATCTTCAGATTATGATTGTTAAATGAAAAAGAAAGAAGCACCCCTGGAATATTGCTAATACTTTAGTGCAAGCTTATAACCTTCATGAATTG
>QNBI01000088.1 GCA_003641675.1 Spirochaetota bacterium
GGGCACCAAAGAACGGCATAGCATGGAACTCGAATACGCGACAACTTCCTTGACAAACAGCGAAACTGAAAAAGATGTTTAAAAACAGCTGGATATAATTTTGGGATATCTATATCAAATCCTGTCGCAATCAGCCACAGGCCTGCCCATTCATAGCTATATCTTTTAATATCCCGGCCTCGTAATATAGGCCTTTTTATCTCCGCACTTTTAGGGTCTTCCCTGCATAATCGTTCTTTTGTAGGCGTATCAATAATAAAAGCTTCGTTAAAGCCGGTTTTAATGCCGTAATTTATATTCACATCCCACTCTTTAAGCGGCTTTCCGATTTTTTCTATCTTCTCTTTAAGTTTATGTTCGGCTTCACTTCCGATAAACCAGGCATCATTACCGGGATTCTTTAATTTTACGGCATTTTGCTTAAAATACTCTGTAAGGCTTTTATCGGTTTTGCTGTAGGCTGCCGCCTTAAGTCCATTTCGGTTCTTTTGATTCTGGATAATCAAGATACTTGTATCTACTGTTGCTGTTTCAAAGACTCCAGGTCCCATATCAATTAAAATCAGCGGATTGTATTTAGCAAAATAGGAACGCAGTTTTTTTCCATATCCGGCGCGCATCCATTTGTTAGAAGTAATAAAAACAAGATGCCCCTCCGGTTTTAACAAATTTATACCTTGCTCGTAAAAGAGGCAGTAAATATCACCTGTACTTTCATGGGTTTCATAATTTTCGTCTTTATATGCCTTTTGTAAAGGATCACCCCTCATTTTCTGAAGCTGTATATACGGAGGATTAGCAATCACAATATCAAAGCCTCCCTTTTCATGAAACACTTCGGAAAAATAGAGCTTCCACAGGAAAAATTGCTTTATCTTTCTGCTTCCTATGAGTTCTTTAAACTCTTTTTCTGCGGACTCAAGGTCAAAACCGGATTCTCTATAGAGCTTTTCTTTTTCCTGTTTAATGTATTCATCCCTTTTTGTCTTATTTACTAAAACTGTGTTCTCAATATTTTTTAACCGGTTAAAGTAATCTGCTTTTTGAGTTTTTAATTTGGCTTCAAATATCTTAACCAGTAAATCTTCAACTTCTCCTTTTAGTTTTGATTTTTTTGATACAGTTGATTCATCTAAGAATTCATCTTTTTTCTGCAGGAAGTAGAGAAAGATAATTTGGCCCAGTAATTTTTTAGCAAAGTTGACAGTGTTAATACCTTTGCCGTTAAATTCCGTCTTTATTTCCGGATTAATTTCAACAACTTTATCCAGTTCTTCTTTTGTACGCAGAAAAAGACTACGATATTTAATGAAAAACTCTTTTGTAACAGTCTCTATATCAAATGCCTTTTCTATCTCGGCAAGAGTAGGATCGTTTTCGTCATCGGCTAAAATAGGCACCAGCCTGCTCTGTGCTGTATGGCTTTTTTCGTTTACTCCCACCAGAAAAGACCATCGCCGTGCAGGAGTAAATTCTTCTTTTACCTTTATTTCACCCGTTAAAGTCTGTTCAAATTTATAATCCATTTTCACAAGAGAAAAGCGCCAGTCAGCTTTAGATGTATTTTTCCGGAGGGTTATAACCAAAATATCGATATTGTTTTCCCCGTCGTTAAACTTGCCGATCCTTTCCAGCGTCTTAATGTATTGCTTATAGGTATCAGGGATGTAATTACCTTTGTAGGTAACAGGTGCAAGATCGATTCTATTAAGAAGATTTTTTATAAACCATTCAAATCTGTTTTTATCAAAAGAGCTTTCAAAAGTATCTTTGATAATTTGCTTCGCCTGCAGTCTATCCATTTTCATCCCTATGAGCCCTTTGCGAGCCCTTTGTGAACCCATTGAGCCCTTTATGAACCCTTTATCGTATAGAAAGTCCCTTTTCCGGTTTCTCCCCTTTTTATTAAAACACTTTTACGTACTAAATCACTTAAATCTCTGGTTGCTGTGGCTTTTGAAACACCGAATTCTTTTTGATGTTGATAATTAGTCATTTTCCCGTTTTCTTTTACATACATCACTGCTTTAATCTGTCTTTTATTCAACTTTAATTTTTTTAAATTCTTTTCGTTCCATTTGTTCTTATAAAAAGTTACAGTCATCACGCCATTCTCTTCTGAATAATCCGGTTCGGGAAGGCCTTGCTCCAGACAATTTTCTACAATTTTAACTGTTCCCCGTCCCCATGATTCAATAAACCCGGCATAATAAAATATTTCAGCAAGCATAGTATTTCTGGGAACAGACAAATGATTTGTTTTTAGTTTTTCAAGAGGAACTTCCGGAGGCAGTCTACCTTCGTTCATGATAATTAATTTATCAGAATAGACCCTTATTTGAATTTGAGAAGCTCCTGAATAATCACGATGAATTAAGGCATTAATCACAGCCTCTCGCAGCGCTTCATAAGGATATTCAAGCAAATCACGACGATGGATACACTCATACGAAATGTTGCTTAGAAGATACTTTGTTTTAAGTATTTCCAGCGTCTTTTCAAGCTGGATAAAAAGATCTCCATTAATTATATCTGTTGTTTGAATATCCGTATCCGATAGGAATTTCCCTATTCTAACCACGGACTGCCGGTAAAACTTCTGCGGATTCTTGGCAAAAAGAAGAATGACTGCTCTTTTTAGTTTGTCATTAATTAATAAATTCAATTTTTGCAGGAGTACCCTAATATCACTCTCTTTGCTAATAGAAGGGATTCTATCAACCGCACATTTTTTAAATCTTTCAATAGAATTAACATTTAGTTCTTTAATATCCGTTTGTTCTACAGGAATATCATCCCAGGTACTGCCGGATTTCTTAAAAAGAAAATCTGATAATTCTTTTCCCTGTAATTCCTGAACAGTACTTCCGCTTCTGGTATAGTATTTACCGTTATAAGAAATAGGTACCGAGCTTTTGGAAACCTTAATTTTAATTATTTCATTATCGTTCTTTTATGCTGTATTCAATAGAAGGAATAATTCCCATTTTATTCCTAATCGTGTTTGGTATATCCTCTAAAAGTTTTTTGGTATTCTTTAAACCCGAAGGCTGACCCTTATCATCCAGACCTATAAACAACAATCCCCCATTGTTATTTGCAAATGCAGAAACAACTCTAAGATGATCATTGTGCCAGCTTTGCTTATATTCAACAATTTCAGATTCTCTTTTAGTCATACGTATTTACCCTTTCAGACATAAAGAAAGTATAACCTCCCGTTTACCTAATACTGCAGATTTATTCTCCGCATAATGATTTTCCAAAAACCGCTTTGGTATATAAATTTCCAGTACCGCAAGTACTTTTAAAGGATTCATTAGCCCTTCGTTTAATTCTTTTAAAGCTTTTAATGTCTTTTTTGTTGTCTGCTTGGGAAGCCCGCCTTCTTCCAGCTGCGTGGATACTTTTTTTAAATAAAGCTCCTGTTCTTCGGTGAGCTTTTTTGTATTTTTCATAGTTGCCCTTAGAATACGCAGAATAACTTCAGAACTGTCATGTTGTCTTCTACTTTGCGGTTCAACCATTTCCATGGTTGTTGCATTAATAAAGCTTTCCTTGTTGGTATCCAAAAGATCATAATATGTCTTTCGGGGAAGTTTTTCCTTTCTCTCATCCGCTCCGCATTCAAACAAACCCGCTGCTGTTAAAAAATCAATCTCTTTTGCCGGAACATCTTCCTTTGCCATAAAAAATTTTTGCAGCTTGCCACGACGAAAATAAGTGATTAACGATCCTGCAAAATCAGCATTCTGTTTGGCTGTACGAGCCTTTTTAGGGAGGTATTTTATTTCTCCGAAAAGATCAGGATTATTCTCGCGAAGATTCTTGATAACAGAAAGGTATTTAAGTTCACTTACCTCTTCCTCTCCATCATTTTCGATAGTTTTCTTCGAAAGCAGCCTGTCAAAAAGCTCGTGAGAATCAATTGGCTCGCTCTCTGTTAAAAGCTCTGCATCTCCGCCAAAAAGAGTTAAAAATGCATTTATTTTAGCTTCTGCGACCTCCTTTAGTTTAATCTGATCGTTGGATTGTGTAGTTGGGAAAAAATTAAAAGTATAAATAACATTAAATGGAGTATCAATACGGTTAATTCTACCCACTCTCTGCATCATTCTGGTGGGATTCCAGGGAATATCGTAATTAATTACTACATTAGCGCGATGCAGATTTACACCTTCCGCTAAAACTTCGGTGGAAACAAGTATACGATAATCATCTTTTTTAAGCCGGGCCCGCGCATTGAAATTTTCAATAACCCTATCCCGGACAGTTTCTCCCGAATCACCGGTAAACAAAAGTATCCTGCCGGAATATTCATCATTTAAATTTTTATAAAGATAATGAGCAGTTTCTTTTGACTCGGTAAAAATGATAAGATGATTCTTTTTTAAAACCGGATTTTTTGACAGTTCGTTTTTGAATTTTAAAAGCTTCGGATCATGGTGTATATCCCCCCACATCTGTTTATTTCTATAAGAATATCCAGATCGTAGTGTAAATCTACTTTAATTTCTTCTTTAAAATTCTTACTCTTATATTTTTCTGCCTTCCTTTCATCTATTAGTCTTTGGACCGCTTCGTCATCATCATTTTCCAGAAGTTCAAATATCTTATTTGTGTATTTTTTACTAACATACACATAACCATTATCAAATTCCTTTATAAACATTTCGTAAGAATGTATAAATCTATCCACTGATTTTCTAAAAGCAAAAAAACTGCTTTCCAACCTTTTAACAAGCAGTATTTTCATAAACCGTCCCATATTTTTCTGCGATTGTTCCTCAAGTTGACCAATTTTCCCTCTATAGTACAGCATGGGAGTGTAGCGGGCATATCTAAATCTATTAGCAATCAGGTCAATGGTTTTATTAAAAACAATATCTTCTTTATCATTAAGTTCGTAGAATAATGGTTCAGGTTTTTTAACCTCCGGAAAATTAAGCCCATGTTTCTTTATGTCTTCTTTGAAATAATTCTCAACATCAGTTCGTGTACGACGTACCATTAAATATTTAAGCACTTTGCTTCGTATTTCCCGTGAATTAGCCTTTACGATATTTATGTATTCTTTATAGTTTATTTTTCGATCCAGTTTTTTTAACTTTTTCTCCAGTCTATTAAAAAAGGATTCCAAATCGGGGAGGTTTGGGATAGTGCTTTTTTTTGCTTTCTGGAAGAGTTTAATTAAACTTAATATATCCCTTGGAGCGTTGTTGTAGGGCGTTGCAGTTACAAGAACAACCCTTTTACTACGGCATATTTCCGCCAGTTTTTAAGTTATAGTTGTTTCCGTTCTAAAGCGGTGCGCTTCATCAATGAAAACATTTGTGTATTTATCTGCGCCTCTATGCAACAAGTCGTCGAGCTTACCAATAGATTCAAAATCTGCAGGCACTCTGAAATCGGAAAAAACATTCGGCCATGAGCCCGGATTTGATTTTTCTAAAAGCGCCGGCGGTGCTATAACAAGCGTTCTGCCGTCCAGCTGCCCTGCCAGCATCGCTGAAATGTAGGTTTTCCCTAACCCGACAACATCGGATATAAAAACACCGCCGTATTGCAGCAGTATCTTTTTTGCGTTTAATACCGCCTGTTCCTGATATTCAAGTCTTTTAAAATCCTGCGGCAGATATCTAACAAATACTTCATCCGTTTGGTTAAGTTCATCCTTAAAATATTCGTATAAAAATTTCAGGTAAAGCTGGTAAGGTGTAATATTTTGATTTAACCATGTTTTTTTCTCAATTGTCTGAACATACCTCTCACTTACATCTATTGCATTTTGCCACAACTGTTCGAATTTATCCTTCGCAAAATTATAATCACTCCGATTTTTAAGTTCCACATTGAATTCAAGATTATCCATTAATCCGGACTGTGTAAAATTACTTCAACCTGTAATAACACGTCCGACATCTCTGTCGCCCTTTTTAAAGGTCATAATATAAAGCTTTGCATGAATATTATGTGACGGATAAGCCTTAATTAACAGTTTACCATTTCGAATCCATTCTATGAACTTATAAACTCCTTCTTCAACATTTTTATTATCCTCAGAACCTTCCATTTCCTTTTGCACAAGGTTTTCAACTTCCTCTTTAGCTTCTGCATGGGAAAAAGAAAAGATATTTTGAACAGGTTTGCCAGTTTTTTCAAGCATTTCAAAGGCGCGGCGGTTTGTGCTTATACCGATTAGTATTCTAATTCTTTTAGTATCTTCGAGTACCCGGTATATTGCATGAAATCCGCTGGAATAGAAATATCCGACAAGGCAATCAAAGAAAGCAGTACTTTTTATAAGGACTTTGAAACGTTCTTTAAGGCTATGATTTCTTTCGTTTGTAATGAATGATAAATCAGTGTCCATTTAGCGTCCTTATTTTTCAAGTATTGTCGTTATTAGCATAATTGTAAACTATGAGAGAGGTTATTTGCTGCTACTCTGCCCATTTCTGTACTTCGATGATATTTCCTTCGGGGTCGCGTACATACTGAAAATCAATTATTCCCGCACCGGGGATTTCCCTAACGGTCCGTTCGCCGACTGCTGAGCCGCCGTTTTCAAAGACAGCTTCTACAGCGGCTTTTACATCATCCACGGTAAAGGCTATGTGCCCGAAACCGGGATCGGCCGGTGAACGGCCTCTTTCACCGCCAGCACCGAGAACCCCGCCTTTAAGACTGTCATATTGAAATATTTCCAGAGTAGGAGCTGCAGAATGGCCGCCGCCGCGTCCGCCTTTGCGGGTATTATTAGAGCCGGAAGCCGTTTCACTGCCAGTCTCGGCGGCATTACTCCCTGAGCTCTCCATACTCCCCATGGGCAGCCTAAGATGTATCCCTCTAATATGTACACCCTTTATTCCGGTTGCCCGGTCCAGCCATTCACCGGACAAATCACGCTCCGGCAGTACCGGAACACAACCGAATACCTTTTCATAAAACCGAGCGAGTTTCTTATAGTCTTTTGCTATAAGGTTGGTATGCGCATACATTAAAAGACTCTTTTTGTTCCCCTGTTAAACAGATCGCGCAGCTTTTTAACCGGGTCTTTAAACTTTGCAAGAAAAACAGCCGCAGCAATAATATACGGTTTATACCCCGCCTGCCTGTAAGTATCCTTCCTGAAGCTGTCAAAAACTTCCGACTCGACTTCTCCGTGTTCGCAGCTTACACCGGAGATATCCGCAGGAAGACAGTGCATATACAGAGCCTTGCCCTCTTTGGTTTTACTCATCAGATCTTCTGTACATTCCCAGTCTTTATGCTGCCCGTTCTGAGCCAGAAGCTCCTGCTCCAGAGCCTTGATTCCCTCGTCATCTCCGGCACTGTAGAGATCGGTCCTCTTTTCCATAGCCGCAAAGGGAGCCCAGCTTTTGGGATAGAC
>QNBI01000089.1 GCA_003641675.1 Spirochaetota bacterium
CGATGGTGCACAGATGATAAAGGCACAGTCACTGCTGCTTGGCGTAAATCCGGATAATGTGAACGGAAAGGTTAAATACAATACTCCAGAAAGCATAAAAGTAGTTGAAGGGCTTGTTAAAATGAGGAATGAATACAAAGTGGTGCCTAAGGGTGTTACTTCTTTTCAGCATGGAGACGTAGCAGATTTCTTCCTGTCCGGAAATGTAGCAATGGTAATAGAACCGACGTATCTCTATGCAAGAGCAAAAAGTTCTTCCATAGCAAACGATTTCGCCGTTGCGTTACAGCCTGTAGCATACGAAGGCGGGCCGAGAACCCAGATTCAGCACTGGAATGGCTGGGCGCTTTCTGTCTATTCTAAAAACAAAACGGCTGGACTGGTTTACATGGATCTATACCGTTCTCTGCCTGGGCAGACTAATGAATTTGCCGTAGAAAACAATGAGGTATATCTTAAGAAGGCTTATGACCAGCCAGCATCCAAACTTGTCGGCTACAATAATGTTCTTGCACAGATTACAGATACAGTAGAAGATTTCTTTAAAGGCCAGGGCCAGGTTTATAAAACGGTCATCTCTGAATTCCAGAAAGCTCTGCTAGGAAGTAAAACAGCAAAACAGGCTATGGACGATGCACAGAAACAGATAGATAAAATAATGGGTTATTAGTCTCAAACTGCGGGCAGTTTTGCGCTGCCCGCTTTTTCTGCTTTTCTAATAACTTATAGTGATTTATAATTGCAAAGGGGAAGAAAATGCTATGTTAAAAACTAAAAATAGACTTATCAAGGATAGCCTGTTCGGTTTTTTGCTTGTTCTTCCTACGCTAATACTTTTAATTCTACTTGTGATTTTCCCGGTAGGATACGTTATTTCATTGAGTTTTTTTAACTATTCTTCCGGAACTCCGTTTTTTACAGGTTTTACAAATTATACAGAGTTGTTGTTTCATGACGCTCACTTTTGGCTGTATTTTGTTCATTCATTGGAGTATGTGGGAATTGCAATAGGCGCCGGGTTTATTATGGGCCTGTTAGTAGCCCTTAGCCTTAATGCTATAAACAGGTTTAAAGGAACACTGCGCTCCATAACTCTGCTTGCATGGGCGGTACCTCCGGTTATTGCTTCTTTAATGTGGAAGTGGATGCTTAATGATACAAACGGGGTTATAAACGATATCCTTTTTAAAATGCACATAATTTCACAGCCTGTTGCATGGCTGGCTTTACCAAATGCTACTATGGTTGTGCTTGGGCTGGTTCATGCATGGACTGCAACACCATTAATTATGGTAATACTACTTGCAGGGCTGCAGGCTATTCCTGCGGAATTGTATGAGTCTGCGGCAATAGATGGGGCTAATTCTCTTCAAAAATTTACAATGATTACTTATCCGTTATTAAAGGCATCTGTTCTATCGGCTGTTATGATTTCTTCTATATTTGCCTTTAGAACAATAGATATAGTTTTTACTTTAACAAAAGGCGGCCCGGGCGATGCAACGGAAATGCTGGTTACCTATTTGTATGACAATGCTTTCAGGTTCATGAAAATAGGGTATGCCGCAACGTTATCTGTTTTAATGGTTATTATCTCCATTTTAATGATAGCATTGCTTGTTAATATTATAAGACCGAAAAGAAATGAATAAAAATAATGAGTTGGACTTGAGAGGAATATAAAAATGGCAATAAAGACCGGAAAAAATAAAATTTCATCAGCGATAGTTCTTTTTATCTACTTTTTAATTGTTCTTTTCCCAATTTACTGGATGTTTATAACAGGTATAAAAACACCGGATGAAATATATACTCCGCAGCCGACCTACTTTCCGAAACATCCAACTACCGCCAACTTTGTTTCTATTTTTACTACAAGACCTTATATACGTTATACCATAAATTCTTTGACTATTGCGCTTGGCGCAACTTTTACCTGTATAGTTTTCGGGACATTAGCTGCGTATGGTTTTTCACGTTACAGATTTAAGGGGAACAGATCCTTACGGTTTTTATTTTTAGCTTCAAGGATTTTTCCGCCTATATCTTTAATAGTTCCGTTTTTTATTGTTATTGGATGGTTACACCTTTACAATACACTTCTTGCTCAGATAATAATTAATACATATATGTGGCTTCCCTTCTACGTTTGGATAAATATAGGTTTTTTTGACAGTATACCACATGAGCTGGAACAGGCCGCTCAAATAGACGGCTGTTCCCGTTTCCAGACATTCTTTAAAATTGCTTTCCCGCTTTCTCTTCCCGGTATTGCAGCAACATCAATTATTACTTTTTTAGGAACGTGGAATGAATTCCTGTATAATTTGATACTTGCACCGACAGAGCGGGCTAAAAATTTATCTGTAGGAGCCTCCGACTTTATTGCAGATATGTTTATTTCCTGGAACCAAATGGGTGCCGGAGCATTAATTACATGTATACCGGCAATTATCTTTGTTATATTCTTCCAGAAATACATAGTTCAGGGATTAACTGCAGGGGCTGTAAAAGGTTAATAATTATTGTTGTATTCTCACTGGCTGTGATGGCTGGAGCCGGCTTAATTGCCCCTTATGGAGTTACTACCGCTTTTATAACTCCGGTTTCCGGTTTTATCCAGAGAGGAAAACTTTCAATTAGATTATCAAAAGAAGCACGATGGGTAATGCATGGGTCTATATTTATATAACCTTTCTCCAGGGCATCTATAACTGTTTCAAAATCTTCTCTCGTTGCATTTCTACTGCTTAATAGGGTTGTTTCCCTTTTGTGAAAATCCGGATCATAGAAACTGATTTTAGAACTAACAAGGCTTACAAGGATTAATTTTCCTCCATGAGCTATAAAATTAAAAGAAGCTTCCATGGACTTTGGGTTTCCCGTGGCATCAAACACTTTTATAGGCATGTCGCCATTGGTTATTTTTTCAAGCTCCTTAAGGGGATTGTCTTTAGCATTTACAATAAAATCTATTCCGATATTTTTTTGTGCAAAATTAAGGCGTTCTTCTGATATATCCATAGCAATAACCTTTGCACCGCGGATCTTTGCAAAATTCATAATTCCAATTCCAATAGGCCCTGCGCCAATAACGAGTACAAACTCTCCAGCTGTGACTCCAGCTCTCCTGTTTGCATGTGCGCCTATGCTTAAACATTCTACGAGAGAAAGCTGATCCAGAGATAAAGAATCGGATTTTATAAGTAAGTCGTATGGTATATTAAGGAATTCCTGCATTCCGCCATCCATATGAATACCGTAAATTTTTAAGTTTATACAGCAGTTCGGTTTATTGTTTCTGCATGCTATACATTGACCGCAGGAAACATAGGGGAAAATGGTTACTTTATCTCCCTTTTTTAGGCCCTTGTCGTTTTCCGGCACATACTCTATTTCTCCGGATAATTCGTGACCTAAAATTCTCGGATATTCAAAATACGGCTGGTTTCCCTGGTATGCATGCAGGTCTGTCCCGCAGATCCCTATTCTCCGTATCCGCACAACTGCTTTATTAGTTTCCGGTTTGGGTTCTTTCTTTTCTATTAGCGAGAATTTATAAGGTTTATTGCATACAATTGCTTTCATTAGATTTATTCCTTTTTGAGTTTAGCAGATAATAGCATGTTAAAATATAACTGGCAAAGAGTTTTCTTACAAGATGAATCGGCATTATACGCAGAAAATTTATAATTTTAAATTTTGCCGTTAAATGAATTGCAAGTAATGGGTATGGAATAAGCAAACAGGCAAAATCGTTTACAATCGTCATCGTAACTAGAGTTGCATTCAATAAAACAAAAGTTACATTTTAACGTATATAGGGTGCCCTTGCTGACTCTGTGGAGGCAGGCATCAGTCTGTCTCTTTCTGTATTTCATTGAAATATAACTAGTTATGGGGATATCCCGGTTGTGGTACGTTAAATCGAACAAATATTAAGCTATGGCATAGATCATGCATATAAATTAGCATGGGATCAGCTGTAAAATATAAACCAGATTTTTATTCATATATCCAAAACCTGCAGGATGGCTCTGGAGTGGTTTACTCTGATGCAGGTTCGTCCAAGGTCCTTTTAGAAGAAGGTTCTACATATTTAATATACTACCAAAATGCACGCGGAGAAAAAACAAAACGCACAATACATATTCACAACATCTATCACGGTCGAAATGGACATACTTATATAAGAGCTTACTGTTCCTTAAGGGAGGAAATGAGAACCTTTCGGGAGGACAGAATAGAAGTTATCTCGGAGGCAGGACCTGCGGAGACTGCGGAAACTGCGGAAACTGCGGATTTCCGGCAGATTCCTGCTGTAAAGCAGCCGATAACGCTACATTATGAAGAGAAGAAAAAGGAAAAGAAGAGGGGTGGTAGAGCATTCGGGAGAATCGCTGTTGCGGCAATGGCGCTTTTCCTTTTTTCGAGATCGCCTGCTTTCGATGAGATTATGAAATCCTTACAGAATACATCTGACGGAAATACTGACAGTACCGTATTAATCGACCAGAATTTGGATGCGCATAATACGAATAGCCATAGTTCGGGTACGAGTACATCTAAGACGAATAAAAAGACTGCCCATAAAAAGACTGCCCAGCTCTATATTGAGCCTCTAACACTACAGGATCTAAATAAGCTGTTTGATAAAATAGACGATGATAAAGAGTTTAATGCATTAATGAATTCATATTTTAAACAGCTACTTAAGCAGAGTAATCTATTTAAGGATTATAAGTTTCTCGAGGTTTCAACATTAACAAAAACAGTCTCCTCGCCGGCTTATAAAAAGTTTAATTCCGGCGATATGAAAAAGATATTCGGCTCAGAGATTGGTTGTTTTAAGTACAGAGGGGTAACTGTTAAAATTACAGAGGAATACGGTGTAAAATCGTACATTGTTCCGGCTTATAATCTTTTAGCGGTATCAACGACAGGTATAAGAGAGCAGATTAATGCCGCTCTTTTTGAAAAGACTACAGGGATATACGATCCGTATTTGGACAGCATATATGCATGCGCGGATAAGAATAACGATTTTAAACTTTCATGGGGAGAGATACAGGGTTTTCAGAATAGCCTTTACCATAGCTATAAGTATCTTAACAACAGGAAAGCTTTGCGGCCGGATGAATTTATAAGCAAGGGTGGGGGAGACTGCGAAGACTGGGCGTTAATGACCAGCGGATTACTTACCTATTGGGGCTATAAGAGTTATATAGGGGTTTTTGCACCCTCCAGCAATAGGACTGCTCATGCGATTTGTTTTCTATATACAACATTAAAACCGCCCGCCATATATAGTTCTATCCATTTAACAGATACTGATATAGGTATATATAAGGAGAGCAACCGGAATGTACAGCCCGGCTACTATACTCCAATAGATTACACTGTTGTCGGAGGTTACTCCAATGCAATGGGCAGAAACTGGAGACTTGTAAATATAGATAATCCGGAGGATATCTACGACGCCCCGCTTTAATAAAGGGAATTGCAGTGCAAAGCACGTTATTAAATAGAAGTTTACTGCAAAGAAGGTAAAGATGGATTATACTAAAAGTATGATGAAGCAAAATATTCTATTTACATTTGTCGGAAATAGGGACCCATATGTGGAAGGCTCGGAGGAGCCAGGGCCCGTTCTGTCCCTGCTGGAAAATACCGAATTTTCACGTGTATATCTCTTTTGTACAGCTCCCCGGTATATAGAACGTGCCAAATCGGTAGAAGAGATATTCCGGCAGAGCGGAATCTATACACAGTTTAAATTTATAAATCTCGATCTGGACTCTCCGGTGGACTACCAGGAAATCTACAATAAACTCAAGGCTTCTGTAGATACAATTATGACGGCTGTTTCCCATGAAAAACCGACTATAAGCGTCCTTCTGGATCCAGGGACTCCGCAGATGCAGACAGTGTGGTTTCTGCTTGTACAAGGAGACTACCTTAATGCAAAGCTGCTGCAGGGTATTCCTCCTAAGTTTGCGGGCGGTGCATACATGGTGCGGGAGGTGATTATAAAAGAAGGAGCGCTTCCAGAGATTCGTGTTTCGGATAAGGGCTCCGGGGAACGCGGGGGTACATGGTACGTGCCCGATTCCGAACGTAAGATAATAGGGGATTCCCCGGTTTTTAAAGAGGCTATGGATAAGGCTCTTAAGTTTGCTGGCTATGATGTTTCTGTACTCCTTCAGGGAGAAACGGGGTGCGGCAAAGGTCTGTTTGCACGCCTTATTCACGATAGGAGTAAGAGGAAGACTCAGCCCTTTATCCCGGTAAACTGCGCATCTATCTCGGAGCAGCTTGCCGAGAGTGAACTGTTCGGCCATAAAAAGGGTGCTTTTACCGGAGCGGAATCGGACAGGCTCGGGCAGTTTAGAGCCGCAGACGGGGGAACAGTATTTTTAGACGAAATAGGGGACCTGCCGCTCACCCTGCAGCCGAAGCTTTTACGGGTTCTTGAAGAGAAGAAGTTTTTCCCGATCGGTTCGGATAAAGAGGTTGAGGTGGATGTAAGAATTATAGCAGCAACTAACAAGAATCTTGAAAAGCTTGTAGAGATGGGCGAGTTTCGAAGAGACCTCTATGAACGCTTAAACCAGGTTACCGTTGATATTCCCCCTTTGCGTGAGCGAAAGGAGGATATACCAGCCCTAATCGATAATTTTGTTGAGATATGGAACTCGAAATACAAGGAGAGAAAGGGCTTGTCTCCCGAGACCATCCAGTATTTAATAGAATATCCGTGGCCGGGTAATATACGGGAGCTCAGCAACACCATCACAACTCTGTGCGCTTCCGGGATCTCTGCCTCCATAGGCCCGGAACTCCTCCCACAGAAAATACTAGCTCATTTCTACTCGCCTAAATCTTTAACCGGCATGGAAATATCAATCCCGCAGGACGGTTTTAATTTAAAGGCCATGATGTATCAAATTGAGAAGAGCTACTATGAAAAGGCTCTGGAGAAGGCCGGAGGCAATAAGGAGAAGGCTGCGAAGCTTCTCGGCCTAAACTCTCCGGCTTTCCGAAAGGCTCTGCGCGAACGTTTTGAAATATAGAGTAAGGAATTCCGTTTAAATGCTTTAAGCAGCTGTTTCCTCCGCTTAATCTATAGTGACTGCCAGTATAGGGAGTATAAGAGATGTTATCTATAGTTTTATTTGCCGCAGCGGCATGGATGTTTTTCCTCTTAAAGCTCGATGAGAACAGGAAGTATAAAAAACTGTTAAAAGAAATTATTATTTTTTTCCTTTTCGGTATGCTGAGTGTTATTCCTACTGATATTCTCGAAGGATGGGCGTCTGAATTTGCAAATTTTATATCAATATCTGAATTGTCATATTACAGTATTAATGACCTTTGTGTAGGTC
>QNBI01000090.1 GCA_003641675.1 Spirochaetota bacterium
ATTAATCCTGAATATTCTCTAATTGACGCATGAGATTAATTACCGAATCGCGCAGTTCCATAATTCTTGTAACATTTTGATCTCCTGTATCAAAAAGCATTGAGTCTTCGAAGTTAAATGTACTCCCGTTCGGCATTTTATCGCTCCAGTCCTTCCATTTATCGGCAACGGCAAGGTTTATAGCCGAAGTAAAAAGATGCAGCTGAAATTCGTCCAAAATATTCAGAGTTTCCTCAATTTCGTTTTTATACTCTTTCCTGTTGTTGAGAAAATCATTTAAATTAATAATATTTGCCATTTTCCTGTACCGGTTAATTTTAATTGTAAATTTACATATAAATAAATCAAGCAAATAATGCTATTATCTTTTTTAAGACCGCAATGTTGCCTTTAAACGTTTTGTATGTGTAAAAAGATTAAGTGCATGAATTATACCTTTGGAAACAATGTCTGCGCTCATTAAGGTTTCCGCAGATGCTCCTTCGGCCATAATTACTGCAATTCCCAGTGCGGAAGCTTTAAGCATTAAACTGTCGTTTCGTCCGTTCCCTATGCTTGCCGTGTAAGAATTCCCCAAATTATTCACATATTCCAGTTTAGCATCTTTCTGGTCTTTTTTATCGAGAATTTTTAAAGTACATGGTATGGAGTTTAACTGCGAAGCTGCAACTCCAAAGGTGTCTGCTGTCACTACATGAATCTCTAAGAGTCTTGACAATTGTATAAGCAGGGTTTTAACCCCTTTAATTAGAACTCCATCCTCTGCTATTGTTCCGTTATAATCCAGCACAAGGTATTTTAGAGTGAGTTTTCCAAAACCAGGTATATCTGCTTTAATCATTTCTGCTCTCCTCTTATATAAATTCTATGAAAAACTGCAGACCATTGACAACTGCTCGACCGGACTTTAGAATAATCGCAAAATGGCTGAAAATCAAGAAAAACAAAAGATGTGGAGCCTGATTTTAAGATTTCTCGGGCCCGGTTTCCTTATAACGATTGGTTTTATAGATCCGGGCAATTGGGCAACAAATATAGCAGGCGGAGCAGATTTTAGCTACGACTTACTCTGGGTAATAACACTTAGTACCTTAATGCTTATACTTATTCAGAATATGAGTGCCCGCTTAGGAATTGCTACGGGCAAATCTTTGGGAGTAAACATACATGAACATTTTGCAAAACCTGTTTCTGCACTAATAGGGGTAACAATAGTAACGGCATGTGCGGCGACAGATGTCGCGGAACTCTTAGGCGGTGCAATCGGTTTTAGACTGTTGCTGGGTTTCCCTTTATGGCTTGGTGCTTTTATTACAGTGCTTTTTGAGGTGTTCTTCATCGTTACGCAGCGTTATCATAAACTTGAGAAGATAATACTTGCATTTTTAGGTATAATATCTGTTTCTTATGTAATAGAGTTGTTTATTGTAAAACCTGCATGGGGTACCGTTGCGCCTGCTATTGTAATACCAAAAATAACAAAGGAAAATATTTATATTGCAATGGGTATGCTCGGCGCAGTTGTGATGCCCCATAATATTTTCCTGCATTCCAATGTAATACAGAGCAGGAAATGGGGAAAAACAGAAGAGGAAAAGAAAAAATTCCTAAAATTCGGTAAAATAGATACTTTAACCGCGATGGGCGTGGGCTGGGCTATAAACTCAGCTATGATTATTGTTGCGGCAGCAGTGTTCTTTAGAAATGGTGTACATGTGAACAGTCTTCAGCAGGCATCGGACACTCTTCGTCCCCTTGCAGGAAATTTGGCTGGGTTTCTATTCGCATTGGCACTGCTTGCCGCAGGTATTTCCTCATCTACCACTTCATCTATGGCGGAAGTGAATGTTATCACTGCCTTTCTGGGAAAACCGGAGGATCCGAAGACTCTCTTATACAAGCTTTCAACCTTTATAACAGCTATCCCATCTTTTTTAATTATACTGCTTAAAATGGATACATTTAAAATCTTAATTTTCAGCCAGGTAGTATTAAGTGTTCAGCTTCCCTTTACATTAATTCCGCTTCTTGTACTGTGCAGAAAAAAGTCTGTAATGGGTAATTTAAAGAGTGGGAATACAGAATTTATTCTTGCACTTTTGGTTTCTTTAATAATAATTGTTTTAAATCTTTACCTGCTTTATGCAACACTATTTTAATTTTAAGGAGAAATAAAAGTTATGTATAAGAATATCCTTCTGCTTTTAGACTGTTCTCCTGTTGATAGAGTAATTGTTAATCATATAAAGGAACTTGCAAAGTATCATAAATCCAGGGTGCATATTTTTCATGTTGTTCATGCTCATACACTGGACCAGGAAAGAGCAATGACTGTCGAAGTAAAAGAATGTTTTTCCGAAGTTCTCTCGGTATTTGAGAAAGAGAAAATTAATGTTGACTATTCCATCGTAGAAGGGGAGCCCGCAGAGGAAGTGTTAAAAAAGGCCACTGAGCCGGCTTGGGATTTAATTGCTCTGGCAACTCATGGGCATAAGACTTTCGGAGATTTTATATATGGAAGCGTCTCAGATGTTCTAAAGCATAAGGCAAATAAACCGCTTCTATTAATACATGGTTAAGATTAAACAACGATATCGGGCAAAGTATGGATAAATTGCAGTGCTTCCACTAAAGGGCTCCTTTTAAAATGAACCTCTGGTTTTCTATAATCTTTCTTAACCACAGATTAAATATTTACGAATGGATAGGAGTTATTCTTGTCACTATCGGAATA
The DNA here is from genome assembly GCA_003641675.1 of Spirochaetota bacterium. Taxonomy (GTDB): domain Bacteria; phylum Spirochaetota; class Spirochaetia; order SZUA-6; family SZUA-6; genus SZUA-6. Next base: position 2,735 of record QNBI01000090.1, read on the forward strand.
ATCGGATTGGGTCTAAGCCAGACTCAAGGTGCAGCGGCAACAAGTAGAATAAGTCCGGAAAGATTGATTCTTGTATCGGCTATTATTCTTTCGATTCCTCTTTCGCTATTAGTAATTCCCAGGGTATTACAATTTCGAATAAAAGAGGTAGTAATGTATAGTATTCTGTCGGGTGTTCTACTTGGTTTCGGTGATATCTTTACAAAATCCATGCTTATTATGCTGGATAACAGGTCCGCCATTTTAGGATTTCTCATTTTTCTTCCTCTGTTGAGCGGATTTTATATTTTCGGTGTTCTTTTTATTTCCAGAAGTTATCAAAAGGGAAGGGCAATTCTTGTTACAGGGATTTCCGATTTTAGTTCAAGAATAGTAACTTTATTTGTCGGTATGTATGCACTTGGTGAGAGGCTGCCTAAAGAAATATTTCTAAGGGATTTACGGATAGGAGGCATTACGGTAATCTTTATAGGCACCTTTTTGCTTTCCAAGTTTACTGCAGAGAAAATAGCAGAACATGTATAACTAATAAGTGTGATAATTCCTACAGATTTATAGTAATTAAAAGAATAACAGAGAAATTGTTGTGAATAACTTAAAAAAAGCTTGAAATATACTATAATTATGATTAATATAGTTTAATTGAACATTATTATTGTTATATTTTTATAAGTGGTTGGAATGTCTATTAAGCAGAAAAAAAGACTAAATGAGATTATTAAGCTTCTGTCACACAAAGAACGCATGAGTGTAAGGGAAATAGCAGAGGCTCTAAGTGTATCAGAGATGACTATAAGAAGAGATTTAAATAACCTGCAAAGCGGTGGAATTATTAATAGAACACATGGGGGTGCAACCCTCTTTGATATACGAAAGACTAATGGTGAATCATATATTTTAGGTGAACAGATAGAAAAAAATGCAAAATTAAAAAGCGCTATTGGACTAAAAGCTGCTTCCCTCATAGAACCGAATGAAACTATTTTCCTTGATTCTGGGTCAACAACACCTTTTATTGCAAAGTATGTTGATCCTGAAATACCTATCACGGTTCTGTGTTATACCCTGAAAAATGCATTTATTTTAAATAATAGAAAAAATACAAACTTAATATTGGCAGGCGGATACTATCACAAATTCTCCAATATTTTTCACAGCAGCGAGGGGTGTGAACTTATTAAGAAGGTAAGGGCGGATAAGGCATTTATCGCTGCAGCGGGGATTGATATTAAGCTTGGACTCACGACAGTATTCTATTTTGAGGCGGATATTAAACGTGCTATGGTTAAATCTGCCCAGAAAGTTATACTTGTTGCAGATTCAAGCAAATTCGGCAAGGTTAGCACCATTAATTTTGCAACTTTGGATGAAGTACATACAATAATTACGGATAATGGTATAAACGAAGATATGAAGAGCTCAATAATAGAAAGAGGTATTGAGCTCATAATTGCAGATTAAGAAATTAGCCGCGAAATTTTTTATACCAATTACTCCCGCTGACCATAATGATTTCTGGCAAATTCCTGCATAACTTTGATATCATGTTCCGAAATAAGATAAGGAGCACCTATACTCTTTGCCATTATATAAACATGGGCTGTTTTTTCTACAACGTAGCTAATCTTGAGAGCGTCTTTCAAGTTTTTCCCGACACATAATGTTCCATGGTTGGGAAGTATAACTGCATTACGGCTTCCAAGTGCTTTTACTGCATTTGTTGCAAGTTCGGAAGTGCCGGGCAGGGCATATTTAGAACAGATAATTTTATCACCGACTATCTGAACAAAGTCTTCACTTATTCCGGGCAATTCCATATGGTTCACTCCCAGGACGCTTGAATATATAGGGTGGGTGTGAATAACTGTATTGACATCTTTACGTGCATTATATACTGCGATATGCATTCCTTTTTCTATGGATGGAACAGCCTTACCGTCTATTACTTCCATATCACTGTTAAGCACAACAATATCATCGACCCGGATATCCGCATAGTCAATACCGCTTGGGCTTATATATATAAGCCCGGTTTCGGTATCACGAATACTGATATTGCCCCATGTGCCTACGGTAAGCCTCTGTTTTACCATAGTTAGGCCGCCGTATATAATAACTTCCTTTAATTCATTCTTTATTTTTATAGACATTCGCTCCCCTTAATTTTCAATATTATTTAGTATTAAACTACACCGCGTTTTCTGTATTTTGAACCAAGATAATTTACTATCATTACGAATATAATAATTAAACCCCATATTGTTATAGTTAAAAATGAACTTATTCTTAACAAATTAAGCCCGCTGGAGACAAACTGAAGTATAATAAGCGCTAAAACAAGGCCGGAAACCTTTCCGAATCCGCCTGTAGCACTGGTACCGCCTAAGACAGATACGAGGATTGTTACCAGCAAATAGGATTCTCCATAGCCTGCTTTTGCAGAATTAAATCTGGAAATCATAATTAAAGCTGCAAATCCAGCGTATAAACTGGAGATGAGATATGTCTTAATAAGAACAAGTTTATTATTTATTCCGGAATAATAGGTTGCAGTCGGATTAGAACCGAGCATATAAACACTAAAACCAAAGGGGGTTCTGTTAAGGATTAAAGACATTAGCAATGCACAAAGTGTAAACAGAATTGCTCCTACGGGGATTCCTGCTATCACTCCGTTTCCAATAAAACGAATAACATTAGGAAGGCCGGATATTACGTATCCCTTTGTAATGACAATTGCTAATCCTTTAACTAAAGTCATAGTGCCTAAAGTTGCAAGTATGGGTGAAACATTTACAACTGCTACTAGCAGGCCGTTTATAAGCCCTATGATAAGTGCAGTAAATAAACCTGTAACAACTGCGAGCAGGATTATAGCGCCTGGAACAGTGGCTTCGGTTCCGGCCAAAACGGAATTTTTAAGTATAAGAGCAGTTACTATGCCTGTGAGATTTGCGGTTGCAATTATGGAAAGATCAATTCCTCCTGTGAGCATGGTAATCATCATTGCTAAAGAGAGCAGTCCAAGTTCCGGGAGCTGAAAAGCCATGGACTGTAGATTCTCTATCCTTAAAAATTGACCGGGAATGAGTAAAGACATAAGCACAAAAATAAATCCCATCACAACACTTAGAATAATTAACTCTGAATTTTTGCCGTTCAAAATAAATCCTCCGTGTATTCGCAGTACATATTGCTATTGAGCATGCACGTTAATAGTCCTTTTTTGTTTTTTCCTCTGTTGATAAGCACTGAAAGAAACACTTATTATTATTATTAAACCGATAAAAATATTATACCAGTACGATGAAACCCTCATCAAGGTAAGACCGTTGCCCATTATGGCAATTAAGGCAACACCAAGAACGGTGCCTAAAAGAGTACCACGTCCACCAAGAAGACTGGCTCCTCCGAGAACAACAGCTGCAATGACATCCAGCTCTTTGCCTACTATGGAATTGGGGGCGACTGTTTGTACTAATAGTGCCTGTACAAGGCCGGCGAGCCCTGCCATTACTCCCATAAAAGAATAAACAAACATCTGGATCCCGAATATATTGAAGCCAATTCTTTTAGCAGAATTCATATTTCCGCCCATAGCATATATGCCACGGCCTAATCTGGTATATTTAAGGATTAGCCAGGAAAGGAAAATTAGTACTATCCAGAGGGTAGTTATTATAGATAAACCATAGCTGGAACCGCCTGCTTTGGAAACGGTAAAGAGATTTATAGTTGCAAAATCACGAAACCACTGGGGAAGAGAATATATCCATTTGCCTCCGGAAATAACAATAAGTAATCCATAATAGATATTCAGGGTTGCAATAGTGGTGATTATTGTTGGTATCTTAAAAAAGTAAATTAAAAGGGCATTTATCATGCCAAGGGTTATGCCCACTATAATAACAATAATAGAAGCAGTAATGATATTGCCGCCGAATTTAATGATATAAACGGCCATTACATATTCAGCAACAGTTGCAACGGCAGTAAATGAAATATCTATTCCTCCGGAAATAAGGACAAAGGTAACACCTACTGCAAATATGCCTATAAAAGAATAACTCTTGGCAATATCAAAAAAATTTTCAAGGGTTAAAAAATTACGGTTAACAGCAGTTATTACTATTGAAAAAACAATAATAATAATAAAAACATACGTTTCATGGTGTTTAAATAATCTCTGCATTTTTATTTTCCTTTATTCTGCATTGTTTATAATATTCTGAATTTCTGTTTCTGATGTTTCTTCCGCCTTTAATTCTGCGATAAATTTCCCCTTATGCATTACTATTATTTTAGTACAGTTGTAAAGAACTTCCTGAACTTCATCCGATATAATAATAATTCCCCTATTTTCTTTGGCAAGTGTTTTAATAATATCATGGATACTGCTCTTTGCCGCTATATCAATACCAACAGTAGGGCCGTCTAGAATAAGTATTTTGGGGTCTGTGGCTATCCATTTCGCAAGAACAACTCTCTGCTGGTTGCCCCCGGATAACGTCTGTACAGGAGCATCGGAAGACGGCACTTTTATATCAAGATTTGCTATCCATTTACGGATGTTCTTGTTTATTTTATCACTATCGATAAGACCTAGTTTGTCTGTCA
>QNBI01000091.1 GCA_003641675.1 Spirochaetota bacterium
AGTTTGCTTACCCAATACCAGGGTATAGCAAAATTTATTCCTTCAAACTGCTCTATACCTGCAAAAACAACACCTATGAGCTCTGCATTACTGCTTAAAAGAGGACCCCCGCTGTTTCCGGGATTTAAAGGAGCGTCCACCTGTATTGCGCTCCCCATCTGTATAAATTTCCTTCCCACAGCAGATACAATTCCAGCTGTTATTGTATTTTCGAGCCCACCCGGAGAACCAATCGTATATATCTTATCCCCCGGTTTAACATTAGGGGAACCGGATGAATAAAAAACAAAATTCGGTTTTATTTCTGTTTTTATAAGGGCAAGATCGAATATTTTATCGTAGCCTATTACTCTCGCAGGAATTTTTTCGCTCTCCATACCCGAAAGCTTAACATACAAACGGGAATATCCTTCATATTTAGGGTCGACTTCACTTTTAATAACATGATAGTTAGTTAATATGTATCCTCTTTTATCTATGAAAAATCCGCTTCCGATTATCCTATCAGGGACACCTACCCCGCTTTCTATTTTAATTCCCCGATCCACCCAAATAGTGACTGTTCCCCTAATCATCTCGGACAGCAGAGGAGAAACATAAGCTGCTTTTTTGTATTTAGCCTCTACAGTTATGTTTCCTTTTTCGGCCAGACCTATAATTTTTTTTAATGCTGCAGGATTGTGCAGGTTATAGGCTAACTGCAGACTCTTAACTGCAATTCCAGTGTTTTTATTATCTCTTTCAAGGGCTTTCATATAGTAGAGTAGAGCAATATTCAAATTGCCGCTTTTTTCATTTTTCTGTGCAATCCGTTCCAATAAACCTCTCTCTGACCATTCAGGAATTCTTTTCTCTTCCCCAATATTTTTAACAGATTCATAGTAACGTAAAGCAGCCGCATAATCATTATTCCTTATAGAACCATTAAACATCTTAATAACAGTATTAATACTTTTCTCTTTTAGAATTTTTAGTTTTTCTACAGGGAGATTTTCCCGCTTATTATTTATAAGGAAAGATATTTCCTCAATTGCCAGAAAAGGTTTATTACTCTGAATATTCTTCTCTATCTCATTTAACTCTGTCTGCTCCAGAGGCAGGGTATGTTTTTCATTTTTTAGAGTTGTTGTGCATGAAAATAAAAGTATAGAAAGAATAGCTGCAATTGTTGTTTTCTGTAATGACATGTATTCTATGAAACTACCTTATCCCCTTTTTCTTTATTCCTGGGAGGAAAACCAAGCAGTTTTCGGACCTCATCATCATCGAGAGTTTCTTTTTTAAACAAAGTATCTGCAAGAAGTGCAAGTTTGTCCTTATGTTCATTTAGTAGAGCTTCTGCTTTTTTTCGGCATTCATCTATTATATTTTTTATTTCATCATCTATGAGTTTTGCGGTCTCTTCGGAATAGTCTTTATGTTGGGCTATCTCCTTGCCTATAAAAATGGGTTCCTCTTTCTGACCATATGCAATAGGCCCAAGAACGTCACTCATTCCCCACTGACATACCATTTTTCTCGCCAGTTCCGTAGCCTGACTTATATCATTCTGTGCGCCGGTTGATGTCTGGTTGTAAATAACATTCTCCGCCGCATAACCGCCCATAGCTATCGTTATTCTATCTAAGAGCCAGCCTTTGCTCTTAGAATAAGACTCATGTTCCGGGAGCGAAAAGGCAACACCCAGAGCACGGCCGTGAGGAATAATAGTAACTTTATGTAGCGGATCTGCATTTTTAAGGTAGTAATGCAGTATCGTGTGACCCGCTTCATGATAGGCTGTCATTTTCTTTTCGTCTTCCTCAATCACTTTGGATTTCCGTGCGATGCCCATTAGACTTTTATCTCTCGCATCTTCAAAATCCTGCATATCAACTTTTGTTTTGTTTCTACGGGCGGCAAATAATGCTGCTTCATTTACAAGATTGGCAATATCAGCTCCGGAAGAACCCGGTGTAGCTCTTGCTATTCTTGAAAAATCGACATTGCTGTCCACCGGGATATTCTTAGCATGAAGTTTCAGGATGTCTTCTCTTTCCTTAATATCCGGCATATCAACGACAACCTGTCTGTCGAATCTTCCCGGCCTTAACAATGCCGGGTCCAGAACATCCGGGCGGTTCGTTGCAGCAAGTATAATAACACCGTCCTTTGTATCAAAACCGTCCATTTCCACCAGCATCTGGTTCAGCGTTTGTTCACGCTCATCATGTCCGCCGCCGTAGCCTGCCCCCCTTGTCCTGCCTACTGCATCCAATTCATCTATAAATAGAATGCAGGGGGCGTTTTTTCTTCCCTGATCAAAAAGATCTCTCACTCTGCTGGCTCCTACGCCGACAAACATCTCAACAAAGTCCGACCCCGACATATGGAAAAAAGCAACATTTGCCTCCCCCGCTATAGCCTTGGCCAGAAGGGTTTTTCCTGTACCCGGCATCCCCACGAGAAGGACTCCCTTTGGAATCTTCGCACCCAATTTAACATATTTCTGCGGACTTTTTAAAAATTCAACGACCTCTTCCAGTTCGTATTTTGCCTCTTCCTGCCCTGCAACATCTGCAAAAGTTATTTTTTTCCCGGAATCCATGTACTTCTTTGCCTTGCTTTTCCCAAAGGAAAAAGCTTTATTACCGTTTCCTTGAACCTGTCTAAACATAAACCAGATAAAGAAAAAACCTAATATCCACGGGAGAAATTCAATAAATACTCTCATAGGGGATACATTTTTTGCCCCGCCGGATATTTTAACAGATTTTTCCCGAAGCATCTTTATAAGATCAGGGTCAGGATACGGGATTGTTGTTCTAAAAAGTGCTATTTCCCCGGATTTTCCTTTTAAAGTACCCTGAATTTCATATTGATCTATTATTTTCACAGAATCCACTACATTCTGATTTACATAGTTAATAAACATTGAATACGATATTTCTTGAGTAACAGATTTTTCATTATACATGAAGAAAAATATGAAAAAGACCACAAGGATAAGCAAAGAAATTAATGCAATTCTATTGTTAAATTGAAACTTGCCGAATCTAGGGCCATTACCATTTTTATTTGGATTATTATTATCTCCCACTTATTTCTCCGTAATTCTTATAATAATATTTAAACTCTTATCTTTTTCCCTTTTAACCAGAATACCATAACTGCTTACATTACCGTACCCAAGAGGTTTGCCGAGTATAACTTTAATTCCTTCTCTGTCGACGAGCAGCGGAATGATATTTCTTTTGTCTTCCGGTATTTTTAGTTCCTGAAAAACTTTTTTTACCGATTTCTTTCCGCCCTTTATCTTAATTCTGTCACCCTCTCTCCATGTTCGAAGTACTAAAGGCTCTCTAATGCTCCCCTTTTCTAACTTTAAAACATCATCGTTCATATTATGATCAAGAACATCACTTAATTTAATACTAATATTTAAAAAATCAATATTATAAGGAACATTCTTTTCTAATTTAATAAGATAACCTTTTTTAACTGTCGAGACAACATCCCTTTCATAAAAAAGCATATCTCCATTCCAAAACAATTTTATTCCGTAACCCTTCAAAATAACTTTTCTTTTCTGCAGTTTGTCTTTATCTAAAAGAACACGTAAAAAGTTATACGGCAGTTTATCTATAGGCTCATTATCAAATTCCTGCATTTTGTTAAAGATAAAATAAACAAACCGGACCCGCAGAAACCCTGGCAGCTGAATAAACCAATATCCATCGATTTTATACCCATTTTCTACCTTTATATAATTATACCTGCATTCAATTTCTCCCTCTGTATAATTCTGAAGTTGTCTCATTTTAAACGCAAAGGTATTAAGGGCAGATTCATATCCCGGGAAAATATCCTGCAATTTCGGAATTAGATTGTGTCGTATTTTATTACGGAGATAATCATCTTTTAAATTCGTTGAATCAATTCTATAGCGTATATGATGTTGTTTTAGGTAAGACACTATTTCATTTTTTTTAATTGTAATAAGCGGCCGTATTAGCATTCCGCGCTTCCCCTGTATTCCAGAAAGCCCTGTAAAATCCGAACCTGCAAAGAACCTCATTATAAGCGTTTCTGTCTGGTCATCGTAGGTATGGCCGAGCACAATTCCCGAAACTTTAAGCTCTGCACTCAATTTATACAATATAGAATACCGTTGATTACGTGCATACTCTTCGCTGCTTATTCCTCTTTCCTTTGCAACTTTCAGAATTTGACCGTCAGGAATTTTTTCTATATAGCACGGAATGCCTAATTTTCCAGAATACCATTTTATAAAATTAATCTCATCTTCCAGTTCATGCCTCTCTCTTATACCATGATCTACATATACAGAGCTTAGTTCAAAATTCCATTCTTCTTTGATTAAATTTAGACTGGTTATTAAAAATGTAGAATCCGGACCTCCGGAAAAACCAATAAGCAGTTTTTCTCCGCGTTTAACACCGAAATACTCCAATGAGGCAGAAACTCTTGAAACTATGCTACTCTTTTTGCTTTTTGTTGAAGACATTCATAACTCGCTGGGGAGAATCGTATAGGAGCATAAGAATTGCGTCTGCCGACCTCTCTACACAGCGTTTAATTTCCTCCATTTCTTCACCGGGGGTAGTAAGGACGTAACCCACAATGTCCTGTCTTTTTTCCGGCCTCCCTATGCCTATATATATCCTCTTAAAAACTGTAGTACCCGAGTACTCAATTATAGAAGCAAGTCCATTGTGCCCGCCGGATGACCCTTTGGTGCGGAGTCTGCAAACTCCGGGCGGGAGGTCAAGCTGGTCACACACTACAAGCATTTGGCTTATATCATAACCGGTATCATTTAAAAGCTGACCTACAATAACACCGGAGTTATTCATGTAGGTGAGCGGTTTCACCAGTACTATTTCGCTGCCGCGGAAATTGCCCTTAGCTATGAGATATTTTCGCAAAAATGGTTTTTTAAAGCTGATATGCAGCTTTTCTGCAACGGATTCAACAACCCAAAAACCGACATTATGCCTATGCAGTTTGTATTCTCCGCCAGGATTTCCGAGCCCCAGGACAATAAGAGACAGTAGCTATTCCTCCTCGCTGGTTTCTGCTTCTTCTTCCTCTACTTCTTCTTCCTCTTCTTCTTCCTCAACCACCTCTTCCTCAACACGAGGAGCAGAAATAGTACATATAACCTGGTCGCCCGCGTTAAGTATTTTAATTGCATCTCCAAGAGCAATATCCTCTATATGGATCGCATCACCAATCTCTAAAGAGCTTATATCTACTTCGAGTTTTTCTGGTAAATCCTTCGGAAGACATTCTATCTCCACCTCATGCATAAGTGTTTCGAAAATCCCGCCGATTTTTACTCCGGGTGCAGTTCCAACAAAATCCACAGGAACACGTGTCTTTAGAGTTTTCCCTCTCTCTATTTCAAAAAAATCAATATGAAGTATTTTACCAGTAGTAATATCTTCCTGATAATCCTTTACAAGAACATCCTTATCGTGATCTTCTGTTTGGATGTTAATTATTGTATTTTCAGAAACTTTCTGAAATTTTGTCATAAATTCATGTTCATCAACAGAAATCACAAAGTTGCCGCCATGACCATAAATAACAGCAGGTATTTTACCCTGTCTTCTAAGTTTTTTTGCAGAATTTTTTTTCTTTTCTGTCCGTACAGAAGCTTTGAGTTTTTTTACTTCCATTTATTTTCTCCTTTGCGTATTCAATTATTAATCTTTATTTTTTCTGGGACGGCAGGATTCGAACCTGCGAAATGCCGGTACCAAAAACCGGTGGCTTACCGCTTGCCGACGTCCCATAAGTTAGTTAGAATCGTTTCCTTCCGATTCTTTCTTTTCTTCTTCCGGCTCTTCTTTGAGATTGGCATATGCATCCAGTATCTTTTTCTGAATCATATTACGGAAATCAGAGTTTATCGGATGGGCAATATCTTTATACTCCCCACTTTTTGTTTTCCTGCTCGGCATTGCAACAAACATACCCGCTTGACCGGAAATAATCTTTAGGTTATGGACAACAAAGCAGTTATCAAAGGTTACCGTTACGTAAGCTTTCAGTTTCCCTTCTCCATTAACCTTCTTTATCCTAATGTCAGTAATTTCCATAAGCAACCTCCTTTTGCACCCTATGTAGCATCTGACACATTCAATTTTAATATAGCTTTAGGCATAACATCAAGTGGTTTACATAATTTAACAAAACTGTACATTTTTTTTAGCTTAGTCAAAGACAGCACCGCTTCTTTCCTGTTCAAAAAAATACAGAAAAATGTTGAGCCGCTTCCTGAAAAACCGTAAAAAGCCGGCCCTGTTTTTCTAACTGCTTTCTCTATATCCTGTAGCTTTTTATTTTCCGTTAAAATGGGATAAAAAGAATTGTAAAACCTCCAATCTTTAATTTCTTTGTTGTAATACGAATTTATTAAGAAACCTTCGGATAAAGTTTTTCTATTTTCATATTTCAACTCATCCAATTCCGAAAATGCATCTTTCGTACTTATTCGTATTCCTGAATTAACCAATAAAATAGTAAATTCTGTCCTTGGAATCAATTGTTTTATAATATTTCCTTTACCCTTTACTAAAGCGGCTGCTCCGTTAAGAAAAAATGGCACATCACTTCCCAAATGGGCGGCTAACGACATTTTTTCATAGTGACTTAATCCTGTATTAAAAAGCATATTAAGCCCTTTAATCATAGCCGCAGCATCGCTTGAACCTCCCCCCAGTCCTGCTCCTATAGGTATGTTTTTTTTTATAAAAACGGACACCCCTCTCTTTATTCCTGTTTTTTCTGCGAATCTATTATAGGCACGTACCACTATGTTATCCTTATTTTTTAACTCAAAATCTCCGGAAACAATGCATCTGTGATTATCTTTCAAAGATCGTATAACTAGCTGGTCGAACAACGATACTGCTATGAAGATGGATGTAAGATTATGATACCCATCCTTCCGTTTATCCTTTATCTCCAGATGCAGATTAATCTTAGCAGGCGCTGGGATATCTATTTCATATTCATCCATAAACCGGCTTATTATACAAAAAATAGTAATCCTGTCAAAGGTTTACTGGACGCAATTTTTCTTTTGTCTTATAGTATTTATATGGATAAGAGTTTATTTGAGTGTTTCACTTCTGCACTTTATGAAGTTTTCTCTGAAACAGGAATAGAGGTAGACAATATTAAAGAGACACACCTTCCCAGGGCCGAGGATATCCAGATAGTTACAAGTATCGGTCTAACGGGTTCCATAAAGGGAACTTTCTTAATGCTCATGGATTTGGAATCTGCAACAAATATAGCAGATACTATGATGAAGAGCATGAATCTTTCCGACA
>QNBI01000092.1 GCA_003641675.1 Spirochaetota bacterium
CACGGATTCTACAACCATAACTTTGTATTCGGGTTTATCAAATGCCTCTACTATAATATCACACCTGCCAAAAATTCTTTTTATATTAGAATCTGTTATCTTCGTGTTAAATGCCGTAATTTCCACAAAGGGGTTTACCCTCCCCAGGATATCCTTCAGGGCTTCTGTTTTTTCCAAACCTATCTGTTCTGTAAAATAGAACTGCCTGTTAAGATTCCCCGTTTCCACTCTGTCAAAGTCTGCAATTACCAATCTTCCTATACCGGCTCTTGCAAGCATAACTGCCACATTGGAACCAAGCCCTCCGAGGCCGGCTATTCCCACAGCGCCTTTGGCCAGCCTGTGAGTCACTTCTTTTGTGTGAAGCTTTTCGAGGATTCCATAAAAATCTTTTCTATCCATTTTTCATTTCTCTGCCCAGATAATATCCGAAACTTTCTATCTGTCAAGACAACATGTAGTTCATAACGCCTCACAACTCCCCACTCAGCTCCGTACATTATTACATTTCAACTTTGGCTTGACTTTTCCTTAACCAATTGGTAATTTTTCTACAAGTGTTGACATAAATAAGGGGATGGAGTCCCCCCCAGAATCACCTTGACCGGGTTGATGACTCCTGCCGTGCAGGCAGATGCAGCGGAGGAGTTTCCATGCTAAGAGAAAGAATCCGCTTTTAAGCGGTTTTTTTTATGCCTGTATAATGGCCAGGGAGATTAAGTATCGAGGAGGATTCCATGCCTATTACGTTTAACCAGACAATACCAACTAAAGCATTTTCCAATCAAGAGTATCAACCGCGTGGAGAGACTCGCCCAATACCTTTTAGAAGCATTCTGTATAAAACACCTAAATCGCAGGAAGAGCCGGAAACTAAAGCAACACCTAAAGCACCAAAAACCCCAAACACCATTGAAAAACCTGAAACATCAAATGCACCTGAATTTTTTCCGGATTTAAATCTGGACCAGATTGTGGACAATATAACAGCCGGAAAAGAAGAATATAATTTAAAGCCATTTTTTTATAATTCATTAAGTGACATCGATACAATTAAATACCGTCAGGAAATTATTAAGGATATAGACAATACCCCGCTGTTTCAAAATATCAAATCCTTTGCAGAGAAAATGATTAAAATGCGTAGATACCTCACTCTGGCAGATAAACTCTACTACAAATACCATAAAGAGGGCTGGTTTTTAGAAGCAGCGGATCTATACTGCGATGCTGTCACCAATCTGGCAGAAGATCTATCAACTGCAGAGATTAATTCGCGCGGGCTTATGTCTTTCCGTGAATATATACAAGGTTATGTTAACTCCGAAGAGTTTTCCGCATTTATAAAGGAAACAAAAAAACTTAAAGCAGATCTTGGAACTGTAAAGTACTCTGTGCTTTTAAAAACCAACGGCGGCAGAGTGACAAAATATCAGGAAGAGAAAGACTATACTATAGAGGTTGAGAAAACATTTGAGAAATTTAAACAGGGTGCGGTAAAAGACTACACAGTTAAACTTCCCACCGGTACGGGGATGAACCATATAGAAGCCAAAATACTGGAGCTTGCTGCACGCCTCTATCCTGATATCTTCTCAAATCTTATCAGCTATTCCCTTAAAAATGCTAATTTTACGGATAAGAAAATAACTGCCTTTGACAGGGAAATTCAGTTCTATATCTCCTATCTTGAATATATCACAATAATTAAACGCGCAGGGCTACAGTTCTGCTATCCGCAGGTATCCGATAATGACAAAGAAATATCCGCTTTCGAAACCTTCGATACCGCTTTAGCGTATAAACTGGTTATAAGGGATTTGCCCGTTGTATGCAACGATTTTTATACAAAGGGTGAGGAACGCATATTTGTAGTCACAGGACCGAACCAGGGCGGCAAAACAACCTTTGCGCGCACCTTCGGACAGCTGCACTACTTAGCAAGCCTGGGGCTACCAGTTCCGGGCAGAGAGGCAAAGCTTTTTCTCTTTGATAATATATTTACTCATTTTGAAAAAGAGGAAGATATAAAAAATCTCCGGGGCAAACTTCAGGATGACCTTGTTAGAATTCATGATATTCTTAAAAAGGCAACACAGGACAGCATTATTATAATGAACGAGATATTCAGCTCCACTACGCTAAAAGACGGCCTTTTTTTAAGCAGAAATATACTTAAAAGAATAATGAAACTGGATTCACTTGGTGTTTTGGTAACTTTTATGGATGAGCTGTCTTCTCTAAGCGGTAAAACCGTAAGCATGGTAAGCACTGTCGTACCGGAAAATCCTACTCAAAGGACATACAAAATTGTAAGAAAGCCGGCAGACGGCCTTGCCTATGCACTTTCCATAGCCGAAAAGTACAGGCTAACCTACGATTCCATAAAGGAGCGTATAAAAATATGAAAGCCCACCTCATGTACAAAGACAGGGATTTTGATCTGCAGAAGGAACTGCCTGTAAACGAAGAAGAACTAATACAGGATCTTGAACTTAATACACTTTTTAATGCAATGGCTCTCGGCGATGAATTTCTACTGGAAGTGGTAAAAAAGGCGGTTTTAACCAGTTTAAACGATCCCGATGAAATACGCTACCGGCAGGACATCCTTAAAGACTGTATTAAGAATCCTTCTACTGTACGGGAAATCTACAGTATCCCCTTAGAGTCGATTAAAAACAAGAGAAAGCGCTGGCTCGGTATTTTCAGCAGGTATCCCGGAGCTATATTAGACAGCTCTATAAGAATGCTTTCTATGTTTGTTGAACTTCTAAAAAAACTAAGGCATATAGCGGATGAGAATGCAGATAATTTTAAATCGGAAGGGTTTAGAACTTTCTTCTCGATGATAAAGAAAGAACTGGATGATAAGTTTTTTTCCTTAGTTGAAGCACATCTTAAAAGACTCAATTTTCCGGATGGCGTCCTGGTAAGTGCGGAACTGGGCAGAGGTAATGAGGGGACTAACTATGTGCTTCGTAAGCCGAATGAGAAAAACGGCAGCTGGATAAAACGTATTATTTCTCCAAAACAGCTTTCCTACTCCTTCTATATTAGCCCGCGCGACGAGCATGGTGCAGAGGCTCTGTCGGAATTACGCGACAGGGGAATTAACTCCGTAGCCAATGCTCTGGCACAGTCTGCAGATCATATTGACAGCTTTTTTGAAATGCTAAAGGTGGAACTTGCCTTCTATATGGGAAGCTTAAACCTCTACGAACAGCTGAACCAGATTTCTGCCCCGGTATCCTTTCCGGTCCCGCTTATACCCGGCAAGGGCAAACTTTCCTTTAAGCAACTGTGCGATCCGAGCTTTGCCTTAACCGTTAAGCACAAGGTCGTGGGCAACAATTTAGAGGAAGCAAGTATCAGACTTATGATAATTACAGGAGCTAATCAGGGCGGTAAATCCACATTTTTGCGAAGCATAGGGAGTGCACAGCTAATGATGCAGTGCGGAATGTTTACCGCAGCAGAGGCCTTTTCTGCAGAAATCTGCAGCGGGCTTTTTACCCACTACAAGAGGGAAGAGGATACCGCAATGGAGAGCGGCAAGCTGGATGAGGAACTAAAAAGGATGAGCACTATTGTGGATAACTTAAGGCCGGATTCCATAGTACTGTTTAACGAATCTTTTGCAGCGACAAACGAAAGGGAAGGTTCTGAAATTGCAGGCCAGATAGTTAATGCACTTTTGGAAAAAAATGTAAAAGTCTTCTTTGTTACCCATCTGTACGCGTTTGCAAATGAATTTGCAGAAAAGGAGCATTCTAACAACCTTTTCTTAAGAGCGCAAAGAAAGCCCGACGGGGTGAGAACCTTTAAGCTTATTAAGGGTGAGCCCCTGCAGACAAGTTATGGTGAAGACCTGTATCAAGGAATATTCAAGGCAGAAAAACGGGTTTAAATATTTTACAAGAATGCTCCTATAAATCCCTCCTGATCCCTTGAAAGCTCCTCTTTAAAACGTTGTAAAATACTGCTATAGTGGAAGAATGGCTGCCGGGAATATAAAAATACTTGTTATTGAAGACGAACCTACTATTATTGAGTTTTTACGCACCGGACTAAAGTACGAAGGGTACAACGTGCTAATCGCATCGGAGGGCAGAAGAGGACTTGAAATCGCACAACATACTGCGGTGGATTTAATAATCCTCGATTTAATGCTTCCCGATATCGACGGTATGGAAATCTGCAAAAAACTAAGGATAGAGGGGAATAAGGTGCCGATTATTATTTTAACTGCAAAAACAAGTGTCGCTGACAGGGTTTCCGGCCTTGATACAGGCGCAGATGATTATATAACAAAACCCTTTAGTTTTGATGAATTAGTTGCCCGTGTCCGCGCCCTTTTACGCAGAACCGGTAACGAGCTTGAAAAAACCGTCCTGAAAACCGATGATATAACTCTAAATGTCGAAACCAGAGAAGTAATGAAAGGAACCAGGCCTGTACACTTAACACCCACCGAATTTTCACTTCTGGAACTTTTCTTAAGACATCCGAAAAGAGTATTTACAAGGGAAACATTGCTTAACCGTATTTTCGGATATGATTTTGCGGGCGATACAAACATTGTAGACGTGCATATAAGCCATCTAAGAGAAAAGATACAGGATAAGCCCCCGAAACTTATCCGTACTGTTTATGGAACCGGTTATGCTCTGCAGCCCGAAAATGAATAGTATGCAGTGGAAAAATATTTCTATTCGATTCCAGCTCTCTATACTGTACAGTTTACTCCTCGTAACACTGCTTTCATTATTTAGTTTCGGTGTTTTTGTTAATACAAAAAATTTTCTTATTAATAATACCGCTGTACGGCTTAAAGCCCAGGCAAAACCTGTAATTCAACAATGGCTTTACTTAAACAGAGAAATTAAACACGAAATAGATGCCGGTTATCTAAAGGAGAAGGCGCATCTGCTGGCTGTCGATCTTACATCCCGTGATACAGCCGCTCTTGTACTGGATAAGCACGGCAGTATTCTGGCAACAGGCAGACAGCTTAAGGAAGAACCTGTACCCGTACCGCCGAACCGGTCTTATTATGAAAAAAGCCTTTCCGGAAACAACGATGTCTCCTACACAGAGCGAAATAATGGTCACTTATTCCTTGTTGTGCTAATACCATTAAGGAAAGCTCCGGGCAGCCCTGCTGTTTTAGGCGTTCTTCAGCTGAGTACTTCACTTTCCTCCATCGAAAATATACTTATAAGACAGAAAACCATCCTTATAGCCGGCATTATTCTCGTGTTTATTGCCGGTGCTTTATTAGGACTGTGGATAACAACTACCTCTTTAAAAGAGCTGCGCATTATGGCTTCGGCATGTAATGAAATATCCATGGGTGATTTTGAAAAAAGAATAAAAATTCCGAAGCGAAACGACGAAATAGGCCGTCTTGCCGATGCTTTCAACTATATGATTGGACGTATTAAGGACCTGTTTGATGCTCAAAGCCGCTTTGTTGTTAATGCAGCCCATGAATTACGTACCCCTCTCACGGCTATTCAGGGTTCTCTCGAAGTGCTAATGAGAGGAGCCCAGGATGACCCGCAGGCTATTTCCAGACTTACACAGGGTATGTACAGAGAAGTTACAAGGCTTACAAGAATGTGTGAACAGCTACTGGATTTGAGCCGTATAAAAAATTCGGAAAATGCCCGAAGGGAGAGGATAAACATTAAAAAGTATCTCGAAGACTTTGCACAGTATGCAGGTATTATTGCCGAAGGAAGAAAGCTAACCGTCACCGGAGAGCCGGATTTATACATATCCGCAGACCCGGATTCTATTAAACAGGTTCTGTTTAACCTGACAGATAATGCTATTCAGCACACAGGGCGGGAAGGGATTATAATTTTTGACTGTAAATCATCCGGGGACAAGGTTAAAATAAGTATATCCGATAACGGCTCGGGTATCAGTTCCGAGGATATCCCCCATATATTTGAACCCTTCTACAGAGGAGACCCCTCAAGGTCAAGAAGACGAGGAGGAACCGGGCTGGGACTTACTATCGTTAAAACTATAGTAGAAGCTAACAGCGGGAAAATAGAAGTGATAAGCAAGCCGGATGAAAAAACCGTATTTACAATTACATTTCCTCTTTCTTAAAAATACTTTTTTAAATAAAAGCAAGCGACACTTTTTTTAATTATCCGACCCGTTAATCTTAATAAAAACTTAATAATTTCTTTAATTCTTCTTAATAAACTAATTGTATATTCGGACATGAAAAGAGCTTTTATAAGATTGGTAAACGGAGGATTAATATGATAAACAGAAATAAAACGTTATTTGTATCCTGGCCGGTATTATTTCTGCTGTCGGGCTGTAATCCCGCATATGCTGCACCACCGCCGCCTGCTCTTCCCGGTCCGAATCCTTTAATAGACAGAGTACTCGTTTCTTTGCAGTATTTTTTCCCTCTGTTAATCCTTATTGCTGTTATTGTTCTTATCGCAGCAGGAATTTACATTATTGCATTTAAAAGAATCCCTATACATAGAATCAGCAAATACACCCCGACAGAGATTGCACAGACAAGATATGCAAGCGGTGAAATATCCAGGGAAGAATATCTGGAAATAATTAAGGACCTAAAACCCAAAGAAACAGAAGAAAAAGATATCGCTGAGGATACCAAAAACTAAATAGCGGAGACTTTTAATGACAAAGGACGATAGTAAAGATCAGAATAAAGGACAACATCCCGTTAACCCTCAAAACAGGCAGCCGTATCCCGGGCCACCTCAAGAACCGTCTGCAGGATTTCCGCCCGGCCAGCCGCCGAACCCCCCGGGGTTCCCGCCTCCTCTGCCGCCACAGGGTCCGCCCTCACCTCCGCCGCAGGGACCGCCACCTCCTCCCCCGCCGCACGATCCGGCGCACATGCAGAACGACAGGCTCCGCGCCCGTTTTGAGCTTGACAGTGCCTACAGGGATCTGCGAAGAGGAGAATTGATCGTACAGCAGATAGAAATCTACCTGCCTTCGGCAGAGGAAGCAACATTTGGAAAAGCGCTGTTGAAGACAGCATCCAAAATCTATCAAGCCGCATATAAAAGTTACCAGAATGAATCTTTTTTTAGAGCAGCGGAGTATTCCGTTGCCGTTAAAGACCTGATGAGAGGGATAGACAAATTTTACAATACTGCCGGACCATACCCGATCTATCCCGAATCGCAGGAAAATAAACCATAGATTAGGAGGAAAAGAATGAAAAAAATAACAGTAATTATTTTTACCCTGGTTTTTGCTTCTGCATGTTTCTCCGTAGCAGCAGAGAATTCATCGACTGTATCTACTGCAGGGCCGCCCCCG
>QNBI01000093.1 GCA_003641675.1 Spirochaetota bacterium
CACCTCGATGTCGGCTCATCGCATCCTGGGGCTGGAGCAGGTCCCAAGGGTTTGGCTGTTCGCCAATTAAAGCGGTACGTGAGCTGGGTTCAGAACGTCGTGAGACAGTTCGGTCCCTATCTGCCATGGGCGTTGGTTGCTTGAGAGGCTCTGCTCTTAGTACGAGAGGACCGGAGTGGACGAACCTCTGGTGTACCAGTTATCCTGCCAAGGGTACGTGCTGGGTAGCCATGTTCGGAAGGGATAACCGCTGAAAGCATCTAAGTGGGAAGCCCGCCTCAAGATGAGGCAACCCTGGGGTTTTAAACCCCCTGAAGGTACCAGAGAGATGATCTGGTTGATAGGCTGGAGGTGTACGCATGGTAACATGTTTAGCCGACCAGTACTAATTTACCGTGAGGCTTGACCATATTATCATTTATCCTTATCGCTATCTTCTTATTTCTTTTGTTTTGTGATATATTTTGCCTGGTGACCATAGCGGAGGTGTTCCACCCGTTCCCATTCCGAACACGGAAGTTAAGCCCTCCCGCGCCGATGGTACTGTCCCTCAATTGGGATGGGAGAGTAGGTCGTCGCCAGGTTTTTTAAATTAATTATAAAATTAAAAAATAAAATTGTAACTATATGTAACCAAACTTTTAGAAAATTGTTCTTTATTAAGAGGCGGCTTAAAAAAGATTTTTAGCGGGCAAGTTTCACCTCCTTTCCTTGCCCTTTTTTGCCTCAAAGCAGCACAGGGGATAGATAATAAATCTATCCCCTTTTTGTTTGCCCAGCGAATATAAAATAATTACTATTTAAAAAGTTCCTTAATTTCCTTAGCATATATTTCATTAATAACATTACGTTTCATCTTTAGTGTCTGTGTGAGTTCACGCCCTACTTGAAAAGGTTTTGCAAGAAGCTTAATTTTATATATTATTTCAAAAGGCTTAAAACCGTTTTGAGGGCTTACCCTGTTATGAATTTCATCGTATATAAGCTCGTTAATTTCCGGAATATCAACGAGACTTTCCCTGTCTATATAGGAAATATCATTTTCTGTGGCGTATTTTTCAACCTCATCCAGATTGGGAATAACTAGAGCAGCAAGAAACTTTTGATCCTGTCCCAGTACAATAACCTGTTCGATATAATCCGATTCAAGGATTGCACTCTCTATAGGGTCCGGTTCTATGTTTTCTCCGCCCAAAAGGACAATAGTATCTTTAACCCTTCCTATAATTTTTAGTTCTCCCTTATGGGTAAGTATTCCTGAGTCACCCGTATTTAGCCATCCGTCTTCGCTAAGTACTTTTCTTGTTTCATCCGGTTTTTTATAGTAACCCTTCATTACCTGTGGGCCTTTAATATAAACAACTCCTTTGTGCCCGGGAGGAAGCACATTCATTTTGTCATCCATTATTCTAACCTCTGTTCCTGCAAGCATAGGTCCTACTGTTGATGGAACAGGTGCTCTCTGAAGTCTAACGCTGACAACCGGTGCTGTCTCTGTAAGTCCATATCCTTCTAATAAAAGGATACCCGCAGCACCGAAAAATTTATCTACATATGCAGGCAGAGCTCCGCCCCCGGATACGGCTGCTACGAACTTGCCTCCGAGTAATTTTTTTAACTTGCCAAAAACTAAAAGATTTCCAAGCAGTCTAAAGGGAGTGAGCAAAATAAGCGGAATAATGCTTATGGTTATATCGACAGCACGGTATCGTTTTCTGAATTGCGGAAGAAGGCCTTTGTACATATTTAAAAAGGTTTCATGTAAAATTCCGACAGCTACAAAAAAATAGAATAAGCTTTTTTTAATACCGCCCTCCGAATTTATATTTCTGTATATTGCAGCCCTTATTCCTTCCCATATTCTCGGGACAGACGCCATAAATGCCGGTTTAACTTCTGCCATATCTTTAAGCATGATTTTTCCCACTGGCTTTGAGTATGCCTGTGCAGAACATGAACCTAGTACAACGTACTCAATAATACGTTCAAAAGAGTGCCATACCGGCAATACCGAGAGCCACACATCATCGTGTGAAATAATAAGAATATTAGGTATCTGTTTAACCTGATGCAGAAAATTATTATGGGTTAACATAACACCCTTAGGTTCTCCTGTTGTACCGGAGGTGTAGATAATAGTGGCCAGATCTTCGGCTGTGCCTTTATTAAGCTCTTTTTCAAATGCGTTGGAGTTTTTCTGTAACTTTTCTTTACCCTTTTCCAGTATGTCGTTAAAAGTTGTAATTACAACCTCTGTTTTTTTTGCAGGTTTCTTATATTCGGAATCCATCACGATGATTGTTTTTAATTCCGGAAGTTTTTTTGCGCTTGAAAGAATTTTCTCAAGCTGTTTTTTATTTTCTGCAAGTGTAATATGACAGTCTCCATGGTTAAGGATATACTGAACCTCATCTGCAGTGGAATCTGCCCCTCTTGGAACATCCACAGCACCTATGCCGAGTATTGCAAGGTCTGCTATGATCCATTCTTTTCTGTTGTCAGCGATTATACCGACGTGGTCGTTTCTTTTTACTCCTATTGAGAGCAAACCGGCTCCGAACTGGGAAACAATCCGGTACAATTCGCCGTATGAAATGGTTTTAAATTTATCCTCTTTATCTTTATAGTACAGTACGGATTTATCCCTGTTCTTTTCCGCATTTTCCTTAAATACTTTTGGTATTGTATTCTGCATCTTTTCTCCTCAATGTCCCTTGATATTAATGTGAATAACTTTTTAAAATTACCATGCAACAAGAACGAAGTCAATACAATAAAAATTGTTAAATATGTATAAGGACTTAATAAACGCTATTATTTAGTATATAGTTATTTGGAGTTTATAGCCGATACTTTCGTTAGGAAAATGTAAGGATTTATAAGTATGAAAAAATATGTTTTAGTTGTAGTTCTTTTTTTAACTGTCCTTGTTGCTGGTCTGGCGGAGACTATAAATCTTTCTGGCAAATGGGAATGTCTGTTTACTACGGATCTATTAAACAGACCTCCGGATGGTCCGTGGCAGACTATCACTGTGCCGTCTAAATTTAATAGTTGTGCAAAACAGACGTATGGCTATATCTGGTTAAAGAAAACTATCCGTCCTTCGGCTATCCCTTCTGCGGTTATTGTTGGACCGGTAGGGATGTCCTTTTCCATTTACTATGACGATTTATTAATAGGCAGAGCAGGGACTAATGGGCAAGGTTTTCTGTCCCAGAGCTCTCTTTTTACAGGATTTGTTTTGCCTTTTAATCTTTCCTCCGGAAAAGACAGAGCCACTATATATTTAAGAATTTACCGTAACTATTCGTCCTGGTTTAAGTCCGGCATAGAAATTGTACCGGCAGGCGATCTTGCCAAAAGGCTAATAGGTGCTAATTTTTTTCATCTGTATTTACAGACTTTTCTTTTTATATTCCTTCTACTTGCTGCCTTCGCAGTTGTACATATTTCTATAACTGAGGATAAAACCTCATTCTTTTACATGGCTGCTGCGAGCTTTGCAGGAGCTCTGTTTTATTTTTTCCTCTCTCTGGGAAGTTTTTTCATTTCTTATATCTGGGTACTTAAATTGTCCCTCTTTGCAGAAATTATCATGATAGTTGCTCTAATGATTTTCCCGGTTTCATATTTTAAATCGCTATCGAGAAAAGGGATTGTATTTGTTGTTATACCTTTTCTTTTCTTTGGAGCTGCGGGTTTATTTCTCTTAAAGATTGAATATATTTTTCTGTTTTCAAGGATAACCGCATTTGTATTGCTTGCTGCAGTAATCTTGGCTATCTATGTAGTAGTAATAGCCGCTTCGAAGGGAATGACCGAGGCGGTTAGTTACAGTGTTTTTTATTTACTCTTTCTTTTTAGTATAGCTTACTTCCATTTTAATGAAATTTTATTTCCTTTAAGCATAACCTATCCTTCTGTTATTGGAATTGTATTCATGTTCTTTATGTTTTTCTCTATTAGAATAGAAAGAAAAAAGATAAAGAAGCTTCATATCGAGACGACAGATCAGCTTATTGAGCGCGTGGAGGAGGATTGGGAGCTTATAGAAAAAATAAGAGCAGGTAAAGAACGCCTTGAAAACAGAAATAGAGAGAGTATTCGGCTTGCAGACAGACTAACCAAGAGTTCACAGACACAGGCGCTTACAATTGGTGAAATTATGAGCACGATTGCAAACGCAGGGGAAGCGGAATCGCATGTCATGGAGAAGGAAAAAGATATACTCGGTTATACCAATACAGTTGATGAAATGATAAGCAACTTTAATAAAAAGATACTTGAAACAGTAGAACAGCTTGAGCAGCTGAACGGCAAATACGGGATTATCAAAAAAGCGGTAAGTCAGATTATTGGTATTGCAGATAAGACAAACATGCTCTCTCTAAATGCCGCAATAGAAGCTTCCAGGGCGGGGAGCAAAGGGAAAGGCTTTGCTGTTGTCGCTCATGAAATAAGGAAACTTGCGGACCTGACAAAAACAGTTTCGGATCAGGTAAATATGCTTATTAAGGAATCCGGAGAGGGGCTCGATGAAGGGGTTGGCAAAGTAAAGGGTTTAGGTGAGGGGTTCGTTGAGATTATGAAGCATAGTGAATCTATCAGGGTTATGATAGAAGAAAATTCAAAGGCTTTAGAAGATGTAATGAACGCACATCTGGAAATTAAAGACGGCCTGGCAGGTGTGGATATGGCAATACATGCTGTACTGGATGTATCCAATAATTTACGGAGTATGACCGAAAAACTTTCCTCTGCTTTTTCCTGGCTTGAGGAAGTCCTAAAAATAGAACAGGAGGTACCGGAAATTCCTGAAATTGAAGCCTGCAATCTGGAAATTCCTGAGTTGGAAGATCCGGATAACAATGAAGAGCCGGCAGTTTAAATAGAAGGTGTTGTTATAGTTGGTCCTTTTTTGCTACAAGGCAGAGCCATTCTCCCTCTGCAGCAGTTTCCCCGTTAACAAAAGCTGTACCGCTTTGGCGGAGCATAGCCTTTGAAATACGCTTATTTTTTATGACCATTTTTATTTCATCGCCCGGTTTCACCTGTTTCCGGAATTTTGCTTTTTCCACAGAGGCTAAAACAATTAGTGATTCTCCGAGAATTCCAAGCTCATTAACCCCTGCACCGCCGCACTGCGCCATAGATTCTATAAGTATTACTCCGGGAACTATAGGGTAACCTGGGAAATGGCCTTTAAAAAAAAATTCATCATCGCCGAAGAGTTTATAGCCTATAATTTCATCTTTATCGGCCTTTTCGATTCTGTCAACAAATAAAAACGGTTTCCTGTGCGGAAGAAGTTTTTTAATATCTTTCATTTATATTATCCCCAGTTTTTTTGCCTCTCTGCCTGCTATTTCCAGAACCTGGTCCAGTTCATCGTCGGTGTGAATTGCCATAAATGATGTTCTTATCAATGATCTGTCCGGAGGCACCGCAGGGCTTATTACAGGATTTGCATATATTCCGTTTTCAAACAGCGCCTTCCAGAAGAGAAATGTTTTTTCATTGTTGCCGATAACCAGAGGTATTATAGGTGTTTCAGCAACGCCTATATTAAAGCCGAGGGATTTAAAACCTTTGAGCATCTTTTTTGCTATTTCCTGTAGCCGTTTTACATGTTCCGGCTCTGTTTCTATTATTTCCAGAGCCTTTGCAACAGATGCAATTGTAGCGGGAGGCATGCTTGCACTAAATATAAGTGGTCTTGCAAAGTGTTTAATATAATCAATAACAATTTCATCTCCCGCTATAAAACCACCTAGAGAACCGAAGGATTTGGAGAATGTACACATTAAAAGATCCGAATGAACCTTATTACCGTAGTATTCTCCGCTCCCTCTACCCGTATCACCGATAACCCCAATTGCGTGCGCTTCATCTATATACAGGGCGGCGTTGTATTTGTCTGCGACCCTGCGGAGTTCGGGAAGTTTCACAATATCCCCTTCCATGCTGAAAACTCCGTCTGTAACAATAAGCTTTGGTTCATCATGCGGTATTTGGGAGATTACACTCTCTAAATTTTCGATATCATTGTGAAAGTAGCGGTGAATTTTTATAGAACCCTTCATTCCGGAAGCAAGAAATATCCCATCCATAATAGATGCATGGTTGTATCTGTCTGTTATTATATGCTCATTGCGCCCTACAAGTGCCGATATAGCGCCGAGATTTGTCTGATACCCAGTAGAAAAGCATAGAGCGGCCTCTTTACCTGTAAACTTTGCAAGTTTATATTCAAGCTCCTCATGCAGAGCCAAAGTGCCATTGGCAAACCTGGAACCGGAACAGCTTGTTCCGTACTCCTTAATAGCATTAATGGAAGCCTCCATAACGCGGGGGTCCCAGGAAAGACCAAGGTAGTTGTTTGAACCTATCATGATTAGTTCTTTTCCCTTCATTACAACTTTGCTGCCTCTGCTCTCTTCAATAGGGATAAAAAAAGGATAGAGTCCTCTTTTCTGAACTTCCCGGGCTTCTGTAAAATCATGGCATTTCTGAAAAATATTCACACGTACCTCCAAGTACAATACTGTTTTTTGTTCCTTTGAGAGATTTAATCTATATTAATAATAGTATATTGTAAAGTATAGCTTCTTTTTTTATAATCAGATTCCCTGAAAAGTAAACCAGAATGTAATTATCTTTGAAGTATCAATAACCCTTAAAAACGTGAGAATTCCGATAACGAGGAAAAAAAGTGTGAATATAAGAAGAGCAGGGTAAAGGCTGATTTTTGCCGAGTGTTTTCTTCTAAATATTCTTTTTAAATACAAAAAAAGCAGAGCTGCTCCCGGGATAAAGAACAGGGTGCCAAATAAATGGGCCATATATGCAGGATTCTGCTGTTTTACTGCTTCGATAGTATTGGAAAGTTTAAACAGGACCATATTAAATCTCTGCAGTCTTCCAAGGATAATTAGGACGCCGACAGCAATAAGAAATATTCCGCTGCCGATTTTAATTGCCTTAAGATGGGAGCGTATATTCTGCAGTTGTTTTATAAAACTGTTAAAGAAAAGCCCTGCCAGTATGAAAGGAAGCCCGAGTCCTGCCGAATAGGAAGTTAACAGAAAAATACCTGCTGCTAATTTTCCCGTTGTTCCTGCTAAAAATAAAATGCCTGCAAGGATCGGGCCAACACATGGGGTCCATCCAGCTGCAAAAGCCATTCCAAGCAGAACAGATCCTACATATCCGCGAGGACTGGATTCAACATGGAACTTCTTTTCTACTTCGAGCATTTTCCAAAAATCAAAGATAAAATTTATTCCTAAGGCTATTACAAGTGCACCTGCGACTATATTAACTGTCTTAGA
>QNBI01000094.1 GCA_003641675.1 Spirochaetota bacterium
ATGCACATGGCCAATATAAGGAAATGCATCTTCTATCGATTTTACCATATCGGCTTCTTCGATATTCATATGAAAGGTGTCCATTAAAACTTTTAGCATGCTGCTGCTAAACTGCTTTACAAATTCTACACCTTCGGCAAGGGTGTTAATAATAGAGGACTCGTAACGGTTTACAGGTTCCAGAAAAATCTCTGTAGAATGCTTTTCCGCATAGTCGAGACATATATTCATATTCCGCTGCAAAATCGATAAAGCTTCTCTTACGCCGGATTTAGAAGGATTACCTCTCATTAACCCAATTATCACAGGAGCATTTAAACGCTCACCAAGGTCGATATGCGATTTTATTCTATCTATAGCCTTTCTCTGGGTATCTTTATCCTCTTCGGTTAAGCTAATTCTTTCATCAACATAAGCCTGCCCTGTAGCCAGTGCTGCCACAGGTAAATCAAAATGTTCACTCAATTTTATTAGTTCATCCGCATTAATCTCAAGAGGATTACGAATACCTAATTCTATGGCATCGTAACCCAGTTCCTTAATAAATTTGAAAACACCGGCTGTATCATCAGAATAGGAGATCGCATCGAATTTCGTTTTTGAAATAGATGCAACAAATACCTTTTTCATCTTTTTTCCCTCTTTCTATTCATTTATTATTCACTTTAAAAACAGCAGGAAACACCTCTTTAAAAGGATATTTCCTGCTTTATTAACCAAAATATATTAAAATTAAGTGCGAAACCCCTATTTTAAGGAATACTCTTAGACTACCACAGCAACATTAAAATTTACAGGTTATTTTGCAGTTAGTTCTGTCTGTCTGCAACCCTATAATGTTTTCCGGAATTTCCTCAAGTTTAACCCGTTTTGTAATTAATTTTGTCATATCCATGCCGGATGCCATAGCAGCTATAACTCTTGGGAAAGTCCCATGGCCGGAATGTCCCTGAGAACCAACAATATTCGCCCTTCGTACCTGGAAGACTTCTCCCGTAACAGGTATTTTTTTATCTGCACGCGCCACAATTACAACAGTAGAATTAAGTTCTCTTCCATTCCAAATTGCCTGCTCTATTCCCGGGAATACTTTGTCCGGCAGACCTGTCGCCTCAAGGTACAGTTTTGCACCCATTCCCTGTGTTAAATCGAGCACTGCCTCTGTAAAATCTACCTCCAGCGGATTAATTATATGGTCCGCTCCCATTAAATCGCCAAGCTTTCTTCTGGCAGGTTCCGGCTCGGAAAGAATTACATTTGCAGCGCCTGCTTTTTTTAGTATAGCTACTGCTGCCAGACCAACAGGTCCGCCGCCTAAAATAACAACATTATCACCCGGCCTTATACTGCCACCCCGTTCTATAACAGCATTATAGGCAACAGATGTAGGTTCTACCAGAGAGCCTGCCTCAAAAAGCTTATCGCCCGGATATAGTCTCTTAAGAGCTTCCAGGCTCCACGCATACTTCGCATCAACCTTAATATAACTTGTAAAAGCGCCCTCCACGGAAAAACCGATTTCCTGTAGATTCTCGCAATGGTTTGGATATCCGTCCACACACGGTTTACAGGTGCCGCACCACAACATCTCTTCCACACATACCGCTTCGCCCATTTCGTAGCGTTTACCTGTTCTCTTATTAACTGCGAATTCACCGGCTTCTACAACTTCACCGGAAAACTCATGGCCTAAAGTTGCCGGAAACGCTGTTAGTCCCGGGTAAAGCATATAGCCGTCTTCATCCTTCTGGGACATATGAACATCGCTTCCACAGATTCCGCATGCCCGCACTTTAATGAGTATATCTGTAGGACCTATTTCCGGTTTCGGTCTTTCTTCTATACTTAAGCGCGGATTCCGCCATACCTGACTTCCCAAATATGTCAGTTTACCGGGTATATCCTTTGAAGTCGGTTTGTAAGTCGGTCTCGGATCCCAATCGGCACTAATAACCACAGCTTTCATCATTTCACTCATAATTAACCTCCATAAAATATTAATGCAAACGTTTTCAATTTTTTCAAAAAGATATACCCTTCGATAAAAGCTGTCAAGTTAAAAATATTAAAAAATATCCGAATTCACTCCGACCTGCATAATCCAGTCGGAAAAATTTAAAGTTTCCTCTGCAGGGCTGTATTCAACACCGGCAAAAAGAGGTTTACTATACAGAGAATCTACAAAAGCAGAAGTACTCTCTGCCACCAGTCTGCTGTCTTCTGCTCTACTGTGGGCTAAATTTCCGCCTATAATTCCAATACCAAAAACAGCTGCAGCTGCTATGCTTCCAATCCATAAATGCTTTCGTCTTTTTCTACGCAGTTTCTTTGCATTCTCAACTGCTCTGTCAATATCAGTCCCGCTGATAAAACCGCCCCTCTGTTCTGCCTTTAATTCTCTTTTAAATGCACTCTTATAGAAGTTTACTGTATCATTAAATATTTCACTATTTTTCATATTTCCTTCGAGACCCCTTAAGTATATCTGCTACCTGTTCCCTTGCCCTGTGAAGCCGCGATTTCACTGTTCCCTCAGGGATTCCCATACTTTGTGCAATTTCCATAACAGAAAACCCCTCAACATCCTTTAAAAAAAGCAGCACTCTGTCCCTTTCCTTAAGAGAGAAAACGGCACCTAAAACTCTCTGCCCTTCCTCCTTCTTTAAGAACTCCTCCTCAGGATCAGAAGAATTTTCGTGCAGCATCTCCTTTAGAACCAATAGATGTTTTCTTTCTCTTGAGAACTTCCTTAATGCATCTATTGCTTTATTCCTTGCCAGCCTGTAGAGATAAGTTTTAAAACTCGATTCAAAGCGGAAATGTTTGAGTTTAAGATAGAGTTCAATCAGAATATCCTGTTTAACATCTTCCATATCTTCTCTGCTACCACGGAAAATTACGTAGAGCAGTCTCTCTAAACTCTGCTCATGTTTTGCAAGTAAATCTTTAAAAGCGCTTATATCGTTGTTTTTAAGGAATTTACGTATAAGCTCATTATCATCTATCTTTTCTGCTCGTTCAGTAATTGTTCCAATTCCTTTAATAGTTTTTTTACTCTCTCGTCCCTCTTAAGATTATCACCTTTAGGATTCTTTTTATTCTGCCGGTTCTGAACAGTCGTTAATCTTTTCTCCCTTAACCTCTGGGTATAACGGACCAGTTTTATCCATTTCTTTTCACCCACTAACTTCCGTGACTCCACCTGCTGCCTAATCTGCGCTAATCTTAATTTAAGCTCCCAGTCCATGGATTTTCTAAGCAGTTTTTCCACGTCCTTCATATTTACATCTGGAGATAAAAGCAACTTTTTTAGTTCCGCCTTGTATATATCCAGCTCTGCTCTTGCATTTATTATAATGCGCTGATTATCCTCCTGTATCTTAATAAGTCCCTTTATTTCCGAGTCTGTAAATCCCAGCTTTTTAAGCACCTGTACATTATAGCCATTCTGCAAATTAGAGCTGTTAACAGCGTTCTGCGAGAAAGCCATACCGCCGATAAAAAGCAAAACAACTAATACTCCGGTTATTTTCTTCATTCTCTTAAACCTCTCTTAATAATTTAGTCGTAGAAACATCATAAAAGGTTCATTTTTTTTACTCTGTTAACTGGCCTGCCAAAAGCACCATGGCAAGCATAAGTAGAAATGATTCTAATACAAGCAGGAAAACAAGTGCAGCCGAAAAACCGAAACTCACCAATACATACCCGAGAACAATTCTGTTTGCAAATGTGTAAAGCTCAACTGCAAAAAAGACAATCACAGGAAAAACAGGAATAACAAGATATGCCAAGAACGGCGGGCGGCTTACATAGCGAATTCGAAAAATCCAACCCAGTAAAATACCGAAGAGTGATAATATTAAAAATGAAAAGGGTTCAAGCAATTTCAATAGAATCGCATTTTCAATTAACTCAAGCGGGAAACCGTATTTTGCAAAATCTTTACGGAAAAACCACAACTGTGCAAAACTCATACCGTTTAGTGTTCCATATCCTGTATGGAGTTTTTCAAGCTCTGCAGGAGAAGGATTAAGAGAAATAATGTTTCTTTCTTCCCTCGGGCGGTTTCCGGCTATATATATAGACTCTTTGTGAATATTCTCATTTTCACGATCTATGCATTTTGTTACTATTGTCTGGTTAATATATTTTCCATAGGGCGCACGGAAAAAGTATACTATCTTCCCGTCCTTATCTATTTTCAGTGATTCAATCCCGCTAAAATAGAGTGCGCCTTCCGTTTTAACCATCTTTTTTATAAATACAAATTCTATTTCTTTTCCTTTTTTTCTGTTAACAAAAAACAGTTCATCACTCCCCGGAAGAGTCAATGCCTTTTCGGCATCATTTAGGAAAAAGGATATTCCGCTAATTTTCTTACTGCTCTCGGAGAAGTAAAATGATACATCCCTGTCCTGAGGTTTCTCATTTTTAAGAGCTTTAAATATATAGTAAGCTTTAATGTACTCTCCTCCCAGTAAGGCTTTGTAACCCTCCTGCTTTCTCTTAAAAAACAAAGCCTCCTCTCTTTCTTTTTTGGAAGCTGCAAAATTCTTAATCTTTTCCCATGACCTAACAGCAATTTCCTTTGCATCTGCACGTTCGGGGTCTATTTCAAGTGCCAATGCGGAATAGTAATGGGCGGAAAAGAAATCCTCAGTATTAAAATATTTTTCCGCCTCACGGATATACTCATCCGCTTTGTTTAAAGAAACAGAGGAAGATTTAGTCTTTTCTCCTTCTGTTCTTTTTTTTTCTTCTGTTTCCTGTCCAAGTGCGAGCAGCCTTATGTCTTCCCGTTTATCCAGAATATTTTTATTAGCCCTATCTATTCCAAGATAAAGATTTATATATTTAAGCGCCTCTTTATATTGCTTTTTGTCCAATTCATTCTGCCATTCTTCCCTGTATTCACGCGCCAGACTGCTTAAATACTTCTCCGATTCAAGTTTCGAGGCTGCTCCCGGATTTAGCCCTTCAAGTGCAGCTATGTACAGGGCCGTAAGAATTATAAAAAAAACAAGAGGTGCCGAAACAATTTCGCTAAAGGGCCTCGGCAATCCGGATTTCGTATATAAATCGCCTATTTTAAATGTTAACGAATACGTAATCATTACAGATGATACGGTTACAGGCAGAAGGTAGCGCAGGAACAATACCATACTCATATTAAAGAGATACTGCCACATAAAAACACTAAGAATTCTTGTAGTTGTAAATCTGTATATAGAATAAAGAAAAAACAGGAAATAACTTAATAGATAAAATACCAGTAGAAGCCTTATTACCTTCCGTACAGGCGTATCATTCATCCTGTAATCTCCTTCTCCCAGTAATTAAAGGGTACAAAAAGAATATCAATAAGAAAGAAAAGCAGGCCTACGGCTCCTATCACTATCGAAGGGAAGAAATAGGAAAAATCATGAACTGTAAAAACAGAAGCTGTTTGCGGCAAGACCCTTAATTCCAGCCACCGGTAGAACGAAAAAAACCCTCGCATAACTGCAAAGGACAGAAAAATGTTAAAAAGAGGCCATCGGGTAATTCTCATAAAAATACCGCAGACGGTAAAGAAAAAAATAACAGAAAGCATAAGTATAAGAAACGCCTTCAGGGATACATTGTAGAGTCTTAAAATATCATTATTAAAATAACTTAAGTCTCTTAAGAATAAATTTACAAATGCATTTTTTTTAAATATCTCGGCAACGATGGGAAGTGCACTTTTTTCCTCTGCCCGTATTACCTTATTTCTATCTCTAATTACAAGATAACCATTATCCCAGTTAATTTCCCCGTTCCGGATATAGGACAATTGGCTGCCTTTTCCCCCATTAAGGTCCAGAATTACAAAATTAGTATCTTTGCCATTATTAGTTCTAACGGGAAATACAGTATGTCTCTTAAAACTATTCATTCTTTCCGGAACAAGTTTATACGTTAAATTCTGTTTCGGCTTGGATTTTCCGCCCGTTTTCAGTACTCCGACAACACTTAAGACTAAAATGCAATACGAGGTTGTTAAAATTATTAAAAATGAAAGAAATCTGGAAGGCGGTTTTTTTAGTACTCTAAACGAGATAAGAACTATGGTGGTAAAAACACTTACAGCTAATACCTGAAATATCCTATAAGCAAGGTTCTTAAGAGCCGGTGAGCCATTTGCAGCAGATACAGAGGAATAATTTATTCCCCAGAAAAAAAGGATGTTAAGAGAGGCAAGTACAATAACAACTATTATGAAAATAAATAAAATGAGGGGTATAAGAATTAAGCTTTTTTTCACAGTATTTTATACTATCATCGGCGGTAATTCCTTTCAAGCAGTATAATTTTTCAGTATAATTTTTATGCATTACTCCTTTGCTATATTGACCATAAAGAATATTAATTTTAAACTCGCTATGATAATAAACCCACCAAAGGAGGTTCTATAAAGTTATGATAAGAAAAAATAAAGCAATATTAATTATCATTCTTTTACTCCTGTCTATTCCAATTACAGGAGTTTTCGCGGATTCAAACACCGCAAACACCCATGATATGATGTGGATAACATGGATCGGTTCTCTTGCAGCGCTTATATTTGCATTCTTTCTTGCTGTAGGCATTTTAAAAAAAGATCCGGGCAGCGACTTAATGAAGTCGATAAGCCGGGCAATACAGGAAGGTGCAGTCGCCTATTTATCGCAGCAGTATAAAATTGTAGCAATTTTTTTCATTTTTCTCTTTATTCTTCTTGCGATTATCTCATACTGGCTAAAACTGCTTTCCCCCTTTGTTCCGTTTGCCTTTCTCACAGGCGGTTTTTTCTCAGGACTGGCAGGTTATATCGGCATGTCAATATCAACCCGGGCAAATGCAAGAACAACACAAGCCTCTGCGGAATCTCTTAATGGAGGACTTCGTGTCGCATTCGCTTCCGGAACAGTTATGGGAATGGTTGTTGTTGGATTGGGGCTTCTTGATTTGTCAATCTGGTGGACACTCCTTAGGTATGTATTCCTGCCAATGGGCCTTATTAAAAACATTGCAGAAATACCCCCCATTATGATTACCTTTGGTATGGGAGCTTCATCTATGGCCCTCTTTGCCCGTCTCGGAGGAGGCATATTTACAAAAGCCGCAGATGTGGGTGCAGACCTGGTAGGAAAAGTTGAGGCGGGTATTCCTGAGGATGATCCGCGGAATCCTGCAACAATTGCAGATAATGTAGGCGATAATGTAGGCGACGTTGCAGGTATGGGGGCAGACCTTTACGAGTCGTACGTCGGCTCAATTATCGCAACCATGGCTTTAGGGTCTA
>QNBI01000095.1 GCA_003641675.1 Spirochaetota bacterium
ACGGATTTCACAAATTAAATTAAACACATAATTAATCCGCAGATTACACGGATTTCACAAATTAAATTAAACACATAATTAATCCGCAGATTACACGGATTACACGGATTTCACAAATTAAAATGAATTACCCCTCAGCAAGCTACGGGGTATCAAAGAGTTATTCTTTATAATTCTCTCGCAACAAGCTGCGGGGAATTAAACCATAGATCCTTCGACTCCCTTCGGCCGCTCAGGATCAATTCGGCTATAGACTTTTTCGAAGAAAAAGTCTAAGTCTCATTGAATTAAACACATACTGAAAACTACCTAAAACCCAATTACACTTACTCATACTTCTCAGAGATTGTCTACTTTGTCATTATTATTCAATAAACTGAAACTCGCTATTTCCGCGTAATCCGCGTAATCCGCGGATCAGTTATAATTTTTTCTTTACCTTCGCGCCTTCGCGCCTTGGCGTGAGGAAAGTATGAACCCGTCCCTAATTATTTTCAACGAACTTTTTCTTTAAAGAACAGTAAATGCCTGCTCTTTATGATATCTATTCCTATCCTGCTTTTTACATAGTAACCCGCGTAAAGTAAAGCCGCTATCCCTAAAATAACCGCGGAAATTTTGATTATCTTCATCCTCAATCGGTATATATCCGTGTCCATCCGTGTCTATTCATCCGTGTCTCTTTATTCGTGTTGATTCGTGTCTCTTCATTCGTGTTGATTCGTGTCTCTTCATTCGTGTTGATTCGTGTCTCTTTATTCGTGTTGATTCGTGTTTTATACACGGTCATAGATAACCCCCGGGATTGGAAAACTGCGGTTGTTTAATACTACTCCTAAAATGTTTACTTTCTTTTCAATTAACTGACTGACTAACGATTTAACAACCGGTTTACGGGATTTCCCTTCACTTAAAATTAAGAGGACTCCGCCAAAAAACTTTGAAATAATATTCGCGTCTTTAAAACTTCTTAAATCCGCGCAGTCAACAAGCACAATTTCAAACTTCTCTTCAGCTTTTCTAACAGTTTCTTCCATTTTAGAAGAACCTAAAAGAGTAATCGGGTTAAGTTCGGTGCTGCCTGTGGGTAATATCGATAGCTCATGGCTGTTGGCTCTTGGCTCGTGGCTCTTGGCTCGTGGCTCTTGGTTCACTGTTTTAATCACTTGTTCAAATGATGCTTTGCCTTCAAGAACATCGGTTAAGCCTGAATCCTGAGAAATGTTAAAGAATTTGTGCATTGACGAGTTCCTTAAATTGGCATCAATAATAAGAACTTTATGCCCTAATTTCTGTGACAGATACTTTCCTAAATTAGCAATTACGGTTGTCGCGCCTTCTCCCTGAATGGATGATACTCCCATTAAGCTCTTTAGGTTCTTATCCCTGAGCAAAAGGTAGATTTGATCGGATAAAACCTGGTAAGATTTCGCGTAAAAAGAACCCGGTTTGTTCCTTCTTTTTTTTCTTGGTATAGACCCGAGAAACGGAAGGTTTAAAAAACCCTCTATATCCTGAGCTGATTTAAAACTCTGGTCGGTATATTCAAATACAAAGGCTAACATCACCCCTAACAAAGGAGCCATAAACAAAGACAGAAGAAAAATCAGCATCTTAGACGGGCCCACAGGCTTAATCGGAATCTGCGCCTGCTCAATAATCTTAACCGTTGCCGGGCCGATGGCATCACTGTCAGGCAAAGGAGCGCCGGTTAAACTTTTTTCAACTTTGGCTATGTTGTCGCGAAGCTGTGTTACCATAGGGTGTTTTTTCCCATATTTTAGTTCCAACTCAACTAACTGCTGTTCAAGGTCAAAAATAACGTATGAACGGCTTACAACATTAGCTGTTACCGCGGCTCCCAATGGGCTGAAATCCCTGACTTTAATAGTAAATAAGTCTGTATCCCTGATAGGTTCGACAGAAGTGTTTTTCTTTAAATCTTCAAGCGCCATCCTAAACCTGTAAGCCTGTTTCTGCTCTTTAGTTAACTTAGCCGTTTTCTTATTGAAGAAATTAATCTTAGCCTTAATTATTAAACGGCGCAGGCCTGAAGCAAAATCCTTCTCATAATCCAACGGCCGGTCATATAGAGCTAATGACTTAACAACCCGCCCTATTACAGCCGAAGACTTTACAAGTTCGCTTTGAGTTAAAGATATCTCGCTGTTACGCGAATCAATTAGGTCACGGTAATAAAGCGAATCAACCTGCTTCTTTGCCGAAATCAGCATCTTAACCGAAGATTCGTATACCGGAGTCTTGAGTTTCAGCCCGATAAATACGGTTGAAACTACCGTTACAAAACTTACGATTATGACCATTTTCTGCCGGAAAATAACCCTTAAATAATCCCGCATAGTAGTCTCTCTTTGTCCTTCAGATATTTCCATAGGTTTCCCTCCTCCTTTTTAAACACGGATTCACACGGATCATATGGACACGGATATACACAGATATCCATGCCTATAGGTTATCCGTAAATACGGCGTCTTATGTCTAATTTCTCTCCGGAAAAATTGACCAAAATGCCAACTTTATATTTTGTTGCCTTTAAATAACCATATAACTGTTCTTCAAATACTTTCGGCATAACATTTACCGCCTTTATCTCAATAATAATCTTATCTTCAACTATAAAGTCCGGTTCATATATTCCAACTTGCTTAGATTTATAAACAATTTTAATTTTCTTCTTTCCGTCATACTTGATCTCTCTCTTGTCGAATTCTTCTTGCAGAGAATTGTGATATACTATTTCTTTAAATCCCGGGCCTAAGATGTTATATACCTCAAAGATAGCCCCTCGTATTTTATAAGTTAACCCTTCGTGCTCTAACTTTCCCATATCCGTGTCTCTCTTTATCCGTGTTAATCCGTGTTTAAGTAAATCCGTGTCTCTTTATCCGTGTTAATCCGTGTTTAAGTAAATCCGTGTTTAAGTGAATCCGTGTCTCTCTTCATCCGTGCAAATCCGTGTTTAAGTGAATCCGTGTCTCTCTTCATCCGTGTTAATCCGTGTTTAAGTGAATCCGTGTCTAAATATATCCGTGTTAATCCGTGTTTAAGTGAATCCGTGTCTCAAAAGACACCCTCCGAAACAGTTATGATATCTCCGGATTTAACAAGGAAATCCTTTGAGGAATCTCCGTTCATAATAGCTTTTATATTAACTTTAACCGGTTTATATCCTTTTTTATCTTTATCGGCACGCAGAAGTTTGACTTTGCTTGAAGAACCAAATTTGGTAAATCCTCCTGCCATGGATATTGCCCTAAGAACAGTTACATTTTCATCTATAAGATAAGGGCCGGGATGCATAACCTCGCCGTAAACAAAGAATTTCCGGCTCCGGCTCTCTCTTAAAGAAACAGTTACAACCGGATATCTCATATACCCGTCAGCAAGACGAGCCTGAATCTCGGTTTGTATTTCAGTCAAAGTTAACCCTTTTACCATAACACTTCCTATATAAGGAAAAGATATTGTCCCGTCAGGAGCAACTGTAACCTCCGCTAAAAGCTTGTCCGGCTGTAAAACATTTATGTCTAAAATGTCATCTACTCCCACTGTGTATTCGGACTGGGCCGGCTTTTCAGTCGAAACCGTCTCTTCTGCCCATGTTAGCGGTGAAATGATAACAAGAGAAAAGATTGTCAATAATGATAGTAAATGTTTCATGATTGCCTCCATTGTTTTATGCCGATAAATCGGCAGACTACATTTGTGTTTACTTAGCGCCAACGCCGAAAAGAACAACCGGAAATGTCTTAATCAATATCTTTATATCCAGCCACAATGACCAGGTATCAATATATTTAAGGTCAAGTTTCACCCATTCATCAAAATCAACAATTTTATTCCTCCCGTTTATCTGCCATAAACAGGTTATTCCCGGACGCATACTTAACCTCCGCCTGTGCCAGTAATCATACTGACTTACTTCCTCAGGTATAGGAGGCCTCGGGCCTACAATACTCATATCCCCTTTAAAAACATTCCATAATTGAGGAAGTTCATCAATACTCGTTTTACGTAAAACCCTGCCTATTTTTGTAAGACGCGGATCATTGTCCATCTTAAAGACAGGCCCGTTCATCTGGTTGTGTTTCTTTAACTCTTCTAATTTTTCTTCGGCGTCCTGCACCATAGTCCTGAATTTATAAAGGATAAATTTTCTCCCTTTTAAAGTTGACCTTACCTGACGGAAGAAAACCGGCCCTTTAGATGTCCCCTTTATAAGTATTGATACAATTAAAAACAACGGAGATAAAACCAATAGGCATATAAAGGAAAAAATAATATCAAACACTCTCTTTACAAGAAGAGCCCATAATCTGTCTGAAGTGCTTTCGAAAGTTAATAAAGGAAACCCCTGTATATCCGTTTGCTTTGCTTTAGAGAACTTTAACTCAAAAATATCTACCGCGACACTTACTTTAATCCCTTCAAGTTCACAAAAACACATCGCGTCTTCAATACGGGCTAACTGAGACCTGGGAACAACAAAAATGACTTCATCAAGAACTTCTTCATGAGCTATCTTCGAAATGGCTTCAAATGTCCCTATAACTTCATAACCTTCAATAAAAGACCCTTTTTTATCCCTATCTTCATCAACAATACCGATTATTTTCAATCCCCATTCTTTATGCCCGTTGATAAGGGATATCAGCTTCCTGGCGCGGGTGCCGGTGCCGGCGATTAAAAGCCGCCGGTAATTATATCCTTTACTGCGGATTTTTCTGAAAATCAGCAGAAGGATTAGTTTCTCAACCGCTATAAAGGAAGTAGAAAGGATAAAAACAGTAATAATCAGCGCCCTGCTTACTCCTTCAATCTTAAAAGCGTAAGAGAAACTTCCGTAAAAAAGCAGGCCGAAGAATCCCGCTTTAAGCAGATTAGCTACAATTTCCGCCGCGGCCTTTACCCTGAAAGATTTATCCAATTCAAAGAAGTATAAAAACAAAGCCCAAATTAAAAGTATTACCGGCAAAAGAATTATATAAGTAGATAAATTATAAAGGACATCTGTCCGGTTTATGAAAAAATAACCTATGAAGAATGACGCTGTTACTAAACAGAGGTCAAGAATCATCACCAGACGCCGTAAGATTATATTGTATTCTTTCAGCATTGTTACACCCACTCTTTTGCTTTACCGGAAAAATGCTGTACCCTATACCCTTGCGGACACAAGCACCCTCACGGGCACAAACACCCTCACGGGCACAAACGGGCAAATAATGCTAACCGCATTATTTGGGTTTACAGACAGAGGTTTTCTAAAAGAGGCCGGCTAAAAAACCCTGCTTATCCCCACAGAAAGGGTATTCTTTTTATATTCGTTAGTTTTATCCGTTGATGTCTTCTCGGAATGACCGCAACGGATAAACCCTGTGAGATTTTCAGACAAATCATAGTTTAATCCGGCACTTATGCCTGAATTGGTATCTTCTACAGAAGAAGAGTCGTATTTACCTTTTCCGTAAAAAGCCGTAAGCAGAAATTTAACTTTGCCGGACAACTGCCGGTTAAACGAACCTGAAAACCGCCAGTTATTAAAAACATCCTGGGTGTAAGCGTTAGTGCTTGACTGCCGCGTAAAAGAAAGCCTGGCTTGAGTTACTTCGTCTAAGTCTCCGGTAAGAGATGAAAAAAAGAATGATTCCGTAAATGTCCTGTCATTATACCCGCTGATGAAATCTATTCCCGCTCTTCCGTCAAGGTAAAGCTTCGGGGTTAAATACCTTCTGACTCCCCCGGAAAAAGAATTGGTATAAGAACTGTCCCCGGGGTCAAATTCCCTGTATGAAAAATCGTAGGAAGAAAGAAGAATCACAGCCGAACTCAAATAATAATCAGCGCTCACCCCTATTTTGTTAAGGGAAGAATCGCTTAAATCCGCCCGGTTAACTTTATAAACCTGGTTAGAATAGTTTAACCGGCAGGTTAACTGTTTAGAAAAATCTTTTGTCAGGGTAAAACCCGCGGTGTTTAGACAATAACTATATCTGCCGTCAGTCCTTCCGAACTCGTCTTCAAAACTGCGGGGTTCTTCTTTATGGTCAAAACTGTTCGTGAAAGAAATACGGGTATACGGCGAGAATTCTTTAATGTAATTTAGAGTAAAGCTCTGCGACAAATTATTAAATTCATTCTCTTTCATAAACAACTGCTGATTCACGTCTAAATTACCCGACAGGCTTAAACTTTGAAGTTTTGTCTGATAATCCAGCCCTAATCCTAAAGCAATAGTTGTTATAAAATCGCTTTTTTTGTTATCTGAGGCAAAAGTGATATTATCATCGTATTTCTGGCTGGCCGATACCTTAGGAGTAAGTTTCACATTAGAGAAATCAAAACAATACACAGCACGCCCGAAACCGAAAGCAAACATAAATATTAAGAGAATAAAAAGGTTTTTCATGGTTTATAATTCAGGGATGAGAAAGCTTTTACTACTTCTTTATCAAATTGGCTGCCTGAACAACGGGATATTTCGTCTTTAGCCGCGGGGATGGACATTGGTTTTTTGTATGAATCCCAGGCAATAAGAGAATGAAAAGTTTCCGCCAAAGATACAATCTTTGATTCAATTAAAATCTTGCTTCCTGTCAGCCCGTCAGGATAACCTGCCCCGTCAACACGTTCATGATGCTGGCGGATAACATCCGCGGCCGGTTTTATTTCTTTTATGAAAAAAATCATACGCTCGCCAATTAAAGGATGGCTCTGTATTACCGAATACTCCTTTTTGTCTAACTCTCCCCGCTTATTTAAAATCGCTTCTTCAATACCGATTTTGCCTATATCATGAAGCAAAGCGCCAAGGTAAACTCTTTCAATAGAGTTTCTCCCTAACTTTAAACTACGGGCAATCTCAACACTAAGGCCCGCGACATTACGCGAATGCCCCTTACAAAACCTCTGCCTTTGCTCTAACACCGATATAAGGCCGTCGGATAATTCAAGAACCGCTTTATTTAAAGAAACAAATGCCGGAACTTCAATATTAGAAGTATCGGCAATTAAAAGTAAATCGCTTAGCTTTATTCTATGATGCCCGCC
Organism: Spirochaetota bacterium; assembly: GCA_003641675.1. Classification (GTDB taxonomy): domain Bacteria; phylum Spirochaetota; class Spirochaetia; order SZUA-6; family SZUA-6; genus SZUA-6. Next base: position 7,072 of record QNBI01000095.1, read on the forward strand.
CGGTGTTTTGAAAGTTTTGAGCCTTCCCTGATAAATAAACTTTTTTAAAGTAGAAAGGCTGATATCCAAAATCTTAGCAGATTCTTTAGGAGTAAGGAATTTATCAATATCTTTCTCCAAACTGTGTTCTTTTATCATAATAAGCCTGAATTTAGGTAAAAACGGTTAAAAGCGATTATATCTATCTAAAACGATATGTCAAGCAAAAACTTCATAGTAAACTTCATAGTAAA
>QNBI01000096.1 GCA_003641675.1 Spirochaetota bacterium
TATTTATTTAAATAGGAATAGCCAGCCTGTATTTTTCCTGTTACAGGGTGCTTATAGCCGCCGCGGTTTAAAATTGTAACTTTAAACCCGAATTCTGAAACTGCCTGGCTAAACTGATTAACAAAAACATTCTGCCCCCCTGTATCACGGAGACCGGGGATTACATCCCATTGATGAATACCGTGATTCGTTATCATTAAAACGTGCTTACGTTTAGACTCCGCAAATTCCTTATGAAATAATTCTTTTCCCAATTTATCCAATGCCCCCTTTAACAATTTCTTATATGCTGCTACTAAAAAGTCCTGCAAGCTATGGCTATATGCACCATTTTAAATATCAATACATCTCTACCCAAGTAATGGAAACGTTTCCACTCGTGTATATTCTATACTACAACCAATAGCATGTCAACAAAAAAATAATAGTTAGAAAAATATTTACAGAATGATTACTTCTACAGGTCTGCAGGAGACACAGAACTCATACAAGACGTGTCAGCTCCCACGGTCTATAAGTTCCGGTTTAAGGCATTTATATACCGGTCTACTCTCATGTATAGATTTCTCACTCTTTAATATTTCGACAATTGTCTGTGCACCGAGCTTGCCGAGCGTATGGGCATTCTGCCGGACTGTAGACAGGTCTAAAAAACCTGCAGCTTCTATATCATCGTATCCAATAATTCTAATTCCGCTCTGCATTTCCCTTTTTGCCCTTAGCCCGCCAAGGGCAAGGTCGTCACTGTAGAAAAATATACCATCCGCTCTGCCGGCCTTTATTACTTTTTTTGTTAGCCTATAGGCAGCTTTTTCATCTGCTTCTATATACTCTTCTGCAAATAACTCAATTCTCTCTTCTGTGAGTTTATCCTTAAATCCTCTGAAACGTTCTTCCCGCTGTACTGTTTTTGCCCTGTCCCCAACCAGCATAATATTCCTGCATTTTTTATCTATTAAATAACGGGCCGCAAGGCCGCCCCCTAAATGGTTGTTATAAAAAATAGAATTTTCATTTTTATCATGATAGTCCAGGTATACGAAATGAGCATTCTCACTTTTAAGCATTAGCTCTTCATCCTCTCTGAGCGGACCTAAAAGGACAAGCAGGCCGGAAAAATGGCTGTACCTGATATGTTCAAAGACCTCTTCCCTCTTTTTTCCTATATTAAAAACAAGCAGATTATAGCCGAATTCATTAAGTTTAGTGTATATGCCGGATACAATCTCCATGGAAAATCTGTGGGTTATTTTAGGGAGAACAATACCGATTGTAGATTGGGAGAACCTGCCCGTAACAAGCATTTTTGCTACTTTGTTCGGCCTGTAGTTTAATTCCCGCGCAATCTGCATAACTCGTTCTCTGGTTTCATTTTTAACCATAGGGCTTCCGTTAAGAACCCGCGATACAGTGCCGACTCCGAATCCTGATTGTTTTGCAATATCTTTTATTGTTACAGCCATATCATTAACTAAATAATACTTGTTTTTGCCGCAAAAGTCAGCTACCCTTCACTTACCTGAAATTTTGTTACTTCACTGTTCATTGTTCTTATTGTTTTTTTTAGGTTGTTGCTTTCATCCGAGACCCGTACTATAACTTTAGTAATATCAGTAACGCCGAAATCTATCCCTTTTAGCAATTCAAGAATTTCTCCGGCCGGATAAATTGCGTACATCTGCCATGGACTCAACAATTTTATCCACACCTTTCTGTATTTCACCGGAGCCCTCTTTAATTTCGATTTGAGTTTTATCCAGCGACGTCATAGCCTGGAGTATTTCCTTGCTGCCTTCGGAAAGTTCAAAGGCATTATCCGAGATTTTCTGCAATCCCTCTGCAATACTCTCCATTTCTTTAGAAACCATCTTAATCACATGCAGAATCGTAAACCTTGTTATTAAAAATGCTGTTATTCCTACAGCAATACCTGCGGGAATGGAACCTATAATAAACAGCTGCTGTAAACTGCTACTTTTATAAACTACAAAAAAATGTGCATAGAAGGGAAATATAATACCCACGATAATACCGAATCCTATAGAGAGAAGAAAGTTAAGCCTTACAATATTTTTTTAGGGCCCATTAATGGCTATCTCCTTTTATCCAACTTTTCATTATTTATCTGCTACATTCTCTAAATTGTCAACATAATGGTATAATAGATTTATGATAAACATAGGAACATCGGGCTGGAGCTATAAACACTGGAAAGGCGTGTTTTATCCTGAAAAACTGCCTCAAAAAAAGTGGCTTGAGTACTATGCAGAACATTTTAATACGGTGGAAGTAAACAGCTCTTTCTACCATATCCCAAAAGAAACCGTTACGGACGGCTGGGGCAGAAGGACGCCGGGAAATTTCTGTTTTTCCATTAAAATGAGCAGGCTGGTTTCTCATATACATAGGCTTAAAAACTGCAAAGAAACACTAGAATGGTTCTTTAGAAACACCGCCCCGCTTGCCGTAAAAACATATGTATATTTAATCCAGCTCCCGCCCTCCTTCTGCCCCGGAAATGAGGTTCTTGCTGCTTTTCTAAAAGAGCTAAAAGAAACCGCCTCGACACAGCTGCCGCAGCTCTATAAAACCAGGTTTGCCTTTGAATTCAGAAATCCTCAATGCTATAATCCTGCCACTGCGGAAATATTAAAGAATAATTCTATAGCGTTCTGCTTTCATGACTTTAGTGAAGCCGGTACGGATTCCATGGAGAAATTTATAACTTCCGGTTTTATCTATATCCGCTTTCACGGTTACGGAAATAGATATGGCGGCTCATATCCGGATACTGTTTTAAAAGACTGGGCATTAAAAATAGTGGACTGGGAAGCTAAGGGATTTGATGTTTATACGTATTTCAACAACGATGCAGAAGGATTTGCAGTGCAGAATGCACTAACGCTTAAAAGTTATATAGGGACTTAAAGTCCTGCCCGTATTCGAAATTCATTTGCGGGCTCGAACGACAGGCAGAATTAGTTTACAATACGAATGTGAAACAGGCAAACAAGGTGAGTATCAGACTAAATACTAAAAAGGTTTCTCTTGACCCGGAAACAGGCTTAACAAGAAAACGTTTCTTAGAATCTATGCCCGAGTGGGCGGACTGCAATAGTATAATAATCTCCGTATTAAAAGGTGGAATTACGAACAGACTGTACAGGGTGCAGTCGGAGAAGGGCGATCTCGCCGTTAGAATATACGGAGACAAAACGGAGATGTTTATAGACAGAGACAACGAGGCGGATGCAATCGGGAAAATGGCGTGTTTGGGAGTATCTCCTAAACTTGTAAAATATTTGCCGGCTGAAAAAATCACAATTGTAGATTTTATTACAGGCGGCTATACTTTAACAAACAGCGACTTTCTTAAAGAGGAATTAGCAGAAAAGGCAATAGATGCTGTCCGGGCAATTCACCAAAGTGGTTCGGTATTTAAGAGAATTTTTAACCCCATGAATGGAATAGAAAAAATGAATGCTATTTTAGCAGAGATAGGGGCGTCCTATCCGGAATTTGATATAAAGGGCACCCTATCCAGGCTTCGTGGACTTTCCGCAGCTATAGGTATTAAGGAAGGCCAATACACCCCGTGCCATAACGACCTTCTTGCCGATAACTTTATATTGTCTCCGGCCGGCGATATACAGCTCATAGACTGGGAATACGCAGGAATGGCTCCGAAATATTACGATATAGCCGATATGTTTCAGGAGATTCTCGCCCCGGAAAAAACAGAAAAGGCATTAATAAAATACTACTGTGAAGATTGTGAGCTTGCGGAACATACAAGGATGATTAATCTTTTTAAACCCTTTCCCGATATTTTCTGGTTTTTATGGAGTATGGTTCAGAACAGAGTTTCAAAGATTAATTTTGATTTTTATAGCTACGGCAAAATTAAATACAATAATGCCCTTAAGAACCTTAAAGGCTTAAAAGAAATGTACGGCATAGTCAAGAATTAGTTACGGCAGAACCAGCGGAGGAAAGGAATGGAAAAAACAGGCAGGGCTGGATGCCGCAATTGTTACACTTATATCTACAGATCCCAAAGTTCATGATAGCTTTACCCATAAAAACAGTTCCTGGGATATGACGATACGCGGCATCCGGAACCTACAGGAAGCATCGATTAAAGTCTATACATTTACGGCAATTCATAAAAAAATGCACACGATATAGAAAATATTTACAACTTTGTTATTAAAAAATTAAAAGCTCACGCATTGTTCTATCAGTATATCCCGCAGGTTAAAAATGATCCTCTTGTTAAGGCATGCTCGCTTGCCTCTGTATGCGGCGGCGGCTGCCGCGCAGGCAATAGTTCAATGTTCAGAAGCTACCTGAAAAGTGATTTTAGATGCTTTGGACCGTATAAAGAACCTATAAGCAAAGAAAATGTAACAGAACTAACCCCCTGTTTCTTTTAGATACCACAACAGATTAGTCCAGAAATCCCAATTGAATGTTTTCTATTGTTTTTGCACGTTTATTCTATAAATTTGCTTGCAATTGTTTATAAAGCACCGTATTATAGGGCATATAGAAAGGATTTAAATTTGATGTATGATGCAGCAGTAATTGGAGCAGGTATAATCGGGACTTCCGTAGCCAGGGAACTTTCTAAGTATCCTTTAAAGACAGCTCTTATCGAAAAGGGCTCCGATGTTGCCGTAGGCACCACTAAGGCTAACAGCGGCATAATCCATGCAGGCTACGATGCAGAACCAGGAACAAACAAAGCTAAGTTCAATGCACTGGGGAATCCCATGTTCGATAAGTTATGCAGCGATCTTGATGTAACCTTTAAAAGGACAGGCTCGCTTGTAATTGCCTTTAACAGCCGCGACATGGAAACAGTGAGGGAACTCTACAAAAGAGGCTTAAAGAACGGCATACCGGAAATGCATATCTTAGACGACAGGGAAGTAAAGGAAATTGAGCCCAATCTGAATAATAGTATAGTTGGAGCCCTATATGCTTCCACTGCAGGTATTATTGACCCATGGGAGCTTGCCATTGCACTGGCAGAGAATGCAGCGGAAAACGGTGTTGAACTTCTCTTTAACCATAAGGTTACCGCCATAGAAAAATTAAAAGGAAGTTTTATTATTAGAACTCCGGAAACAAGCTTTGAATCCCGTTATATAGTTAACTGTGCAGGGTTATATGCAGATGAAATTAACAATATGGTGGCATCACCTTTCTTTAAGATAACACCAAGAAGAGGGCAGTACTTTGTTCTTGATAAAAATACTGGAAAACTTGTAAATACTGTTGTATTCCAATGCCCGGGCAAAACGAGCAAAGGAGTTCTTCTTACATCGTCTGTACATGGGAACCTCCTTATAGGACCGGATTCTCAAGTGCTTGCCGACAGAGAAAACGTGGAAACAACGGCAGACAGGCTTAAATTTGTGAGAGAAACAGCTTCAAAAACATGTGATAATATTCCCTTTAATACGACCATAAAAACATTTGCAGGGTTAAGGGCGACACCGGATACCGGCGATTTCATAATAGCCGAATCGAAAGACGCACCGGGCTTTATAAATGCTGCAGGTATAGAATCTCCGGGACTTTCATCCGCCCCTGCTATAGCGGAATATGTTGTGGAACTTCTAAAAGAAAGAGCAGGACATTTCAAAGCGAAAAAGAATTTTAATCCGGTAAGAAGAAAAGCCGTTAAGTTCATGAAATTGAGTTTTGATGAGAAGGTTAAACTTGTGCAGAAAGACCCAGCCTATGGAAGAATAATCTGCAGATGTGAGAACATCACAGAGGGAGAAATTATAGCTGCCATAAGAAGAAAAGCGGGTGCTACCACCCTGAACGGCGTAAAGAGAAGAGTGCGCCCCGGAATGGGAAGATGTCAGGGAGGATTCTGCGGACCGCGGGTTATGGAAATTCTTGCAAGAGAACTTGGTATGGACATGAAGGACATAGTTAAAGAGGAAAAGGAATCCTATATCCTTACCGGTAGAACAAAAGGAGAACAGATATACCGTGGAAAATAATGTAATGGAAAGATTCGACGTTGCAGTAGTCGGGGGCGGACCTGCCGGTTTAGCCGCCGCCATAGAGGCAAAGAAAAATGGTGCAGAGAGTGTATGCGTAATAGAGAGAGATAAAGAACTCGGAGGAATACTGCAGCAGTGTATTCACAATGGTTTCGGCCTCCAGATATTCAAAGAAGATCTAACGGGGCCTGAATATGCAGAGAGGTTTATCACCGAACTTAAGGAGCAGAATATAACATGCAAACTGGATACAATGGTGCTTTCCATAGATAAAGATAGGAATCTTGATATTGTAAATACATACGACGGCTATATGCGGATTAAGGTGAAAGCGATAGTTCTTGCAATGGGCTGCAGAGAGAGAACGAGGGAAGCTATAAATATACCGGGTACGCGGCCCTCCGGTGTTTTTACAGCCGGGACTGCACAGCGGTTTTTAAATATAGAAGGTTATCTTGTCGGAAAAAAGATCATGATGTTAGGAACAGGAGACATCGGTTTAATTATGGCAAGAAGGCTTACGCTGGAAGGTGCAGAAGTTAAAGCTGTGCTGGCAAGGAAAGGATATCCGGGGGGCTTAATGAGAAATGTTGCTCAGTGCCTTTACGACTATAATATCCCTCTTATGCTTAGGCATACCATAGTAAAAGTTGCAGGCAAAGACAGGGTGGAGGGAGTTCTTGTTGCAAAAACAGATGAAAAGAGCAGACCTATTCCCGGTACCGAAGAACTGTACGAGTGCGATACTCTCCTGCTCTCTGTAGGGCTTATCCCGGAAAATGAGCTCTCAAAAGAAGCAGGAATAGAAATCGATCCTGCAACAGGCGGTCCTGTGGTGAACGAATCTATGGAAACAAGCGTCGGCGGAATATTTGCCTGTGGTAATGTAGTGCATGTTCACAACCTTGTCGATTACGTGACAGAGGAGAGCAGGAGGGCCGGAAAGAGTGCAGCCCAATTTGTTGCAAAAGAGCTGGCTGCTGATGGTACCACTATTAGTACAGAAAGCGGTGCGGGAATTAAATATATTGTACCTCAAAGGATTAGGCCTGCTAATATCAGAGAAAGACTTGACTTATATATGCGCGTTACCGGAATATTTAAAGATTCAAAGCTCATTGTTAAATCCGGAAATGAGGTTATTAAGAGCATAAAGAAAAAACAGATGACACCGGGTGAGATGGAGAGAATAAGGATACCTTTAAACATTCTAGAAAATCTCAACGCCGATGTTCTATCGGTTCATGTGGAAAGGAACAATACATGAAATCCGCA
>QNBI01000097.1 GCA_003641675.1 Spirochaetota bacterium
AAAAGGTAAAGTTAATTTACCGTTATCATTAAACCGGACCCGGCATATCCCGTATTTTCCCGGATTTATAGCACAGTTATGCGGGCAAAGTTCACACCAGACTCTGTTATTATCCAATTTTTTGAAATATCTTGCCTTCATTTTTAATCTTCCTCCGTCGAAATTTTGCCCTCTGAAATTACAAGCTTAACCCACTGCGATCGTCTGTAAAAGACTTCACTTATAGCACCAAGCGTTGCTGATGAAATTGTGCCAATTAGAAAAAACGCCGGGGCAATAAGCCAGGCACTTTCTCCGAAGATTATAAAACGGGCGAGAATAATCTGAACGCTGTTGCTTGCCAGAGCACCAAGAACACTTATTCCAATAAGCGTAACCCTGCTGCCAAGCACAAGTTTGGTTAATATCATTATAACACCGCTTGCAAGAGAACCTGCAAGAGAAAAGAGAAAAATATAAGAAAAAAGAGTTCCCTGGATGAGCCCCTGTCCGAGGGCTTTAAAGAGGACCAGAACTATAACATTTCCGGGAGATAATAATTCCAACCCTATTAGTATGGATAAATTAGCCAGCCCCAGCCTCATAAACGGTACAGGTTTAGGTATAGCATACTCTATTGCAGATAAAAAAAGCGAAAGAGCCGTGAGAAAAGCTATAAGTTTAACGCTGTGGTTTCTAGAAGTTAACGGCATCTACACTCTCCTCTCCGGAGGATTTTCCTTCTATCGAAACAAAGACTCTATTCGGAAGGCATGCAACCCACTGCCCAGGACGTGATATGGAACCTGATCGAATACATATTTTTTCCCTGCACGGCGAAGAAACAATCCGGGCAGAACCGCTATTAATAACGACTTCTGTTTCACCTATCGGCCCTTTTACCCAAATAGTTTTTTGTTCCGTAATAGGAATTAGCCACTCATTACTGTCAGATTTTATATGCACATATAATTTGCCCTTTATTCCGGAATAGGCATATAATGATGTTAAAACAATAACAAGAAGTGCTATAATAATTATAGCTATGTCTGCAATTTTTATCTTCACAGTTGAATTCTATTGTTTTTTTGCAAAAAAACCAAATATTTCAGCATTTTTTTTACTATTTTTTAAAAAAAATTGTTTTTTAAGAAACAATGTAATATATTTTAATGGTTTAGATAATAAACCCGCCAAATATTAAAAAAGTATATAAAGACAATGGCTTTAAGCATAGACTATTATTTATAGGAGGATTTTATGAAAATTAGAAATCTATTACTTATAGGATTAATCCCAATCCTATTCTTCGTCTTCTCGTGCAGCTTTTTCCCTGCAATGTCCGATGAAGACTTAAATGTGGCTCAATCGGATGCCGAGCTTATACAGGCTATGATACCCGGGCTGGAAGCGGCCATGGCCGTTTATAAAATGCCGGAAGGTACAAAGACATTCGATCCCTCATGGACCCAAGCAAATGAAACAATACCTTCAGGCACACCGGCGGAATACTACACCACTTACTACAATGCAGACAACGGATATGCCCGTTATCCTGAAACAGGCTACCTAACAGATTTTTACGGAACACAGGGAAATGAGGCTTACCTTGAAATAAGCAAAACAACAGATGGGTGGGGCGATTATGCAGTTTCGCTGTATATCTACTCTACGCTTTCACCTTCCGTTAAATACACTCTGGAAAAGTATAGAGTGGCATCGGACAAATGGGCCTTGGTTGGCAAAACAGGTGCAAAAGATCCTGTTGCCTATGACGGGCCAATCCAGACCTATTACTTTGACGGAAGAGTCGAAAACAGAACGGTAAAATGGACTAGATATGTGGATGAAAATATTTATCCGGCAACTGAATTCAGCATCCCTGATGACCCTGCAGATTTAACAATACCCAGCAGTGACGATTTTAGTTCATACAAAGATATTACCTTAGCTAAGACTAATGCTGCTCCCGATGACGGCCAATACTCTTCTTATACCGAATCCAGCATACCGGCCACTTCCGACTCCGGAAACATTGCAACAACGGCAAAAGAGTATTACTCCGAACTCTCTAACGGGTATAAATATTCAAAAAGCTATGTTAAAGATGATCTTTCTAATACAATAAACAACACAACAACCATGACAACTAGAGTATACAGCGAAGATGCAAGCGGGAATAAGAAGGTTCGCTCAAAAAGCACAGGCGATTTCAAATATGGAAGCTTCTCATGGACTACCACAACAACGGAAAAAGTAGACATTACTGTTGATGCAGGCGTTGTTACTTATAACTCGACAGTTGCAAAAACAACAGGTGGTGATATCAGCTCAACAACCACCACAGTAATCTCCTTAAAAGAAACAGCAGCAAACTCCAATTCCTTTACCGGTACGGAAACAATTACCCTTGGCGGAAGAGATTATAAGTATTCTGTAACCCTGGACCCGAAATCGGGTCTGCAGATAACAGACAACAATGGTACAGATGTATCCTACCTTATAACCCTGGCGCAGACCAATCCGGTAATTGAGATAATACTTGCACGCAAAGCACGGTTTACAGGAAGATTAATAGGCGGAATTCTAAAGGGTAAATATATACGCTTCAGCAAACAGGCGGATGTTATTCTTTCACGTATGTTCTTAAAACTTACTTCCGGCGGAAAAACCAGAATAAAATAGCCTGTTAGTGCCGTACAACTTTTATAATTAGAAACAAAAAGGGAAGCAAAAGTAACCTTTGCTTCCCTTTTATTTTTACTAAATTAAACCTAATCTCTAACCAAGTCTGTCCCTTAACTCCTCTACCTTATCCGTTCTCTCCCACGTAAAATTGTTACGTCCGAAATGGCCATATGCTGCTGTTTCCTGATAAATCGGCCGCTTTAAATCCAGGGTGCTTATAATACCTGCCGGCGTAAAGTCGAATACCTCTCTTACTGCTTTTTCTATTTGAGCTTCCGGCTTTTTGCCGGTACCGAAAGTAGAAACATAAAGTGAAACAGGTTCCGCAACACCAATTGCATAGGCAACCTCTATTTCACAGCGGCCGCAAATTCCCGCTGCTACAAGGTTCTTTGCAGCATATCTCGCCATATAGGAAGCAGAACGATCTACCTTAGAAGGATCTTTTCCAGAAAAGGCTCCGCCTCCGTGCCTTGCCATTCCACCGTAGGTGTCTACTATTATCTTTCTTCCCGTTAGGCCGGTATCACCGTGTGGTCCTCCTATTACGAACCTTCCTGTGGGATTAATATGATACTTAACTTTGCCTTTCAGAAGCTCTGCAGGCAGAGAAGGCTTAATAACCTCTTCTATTAAAGCCTCGGAGAGTTCTTCCATACTCACATCCGGAGAATGCTGATGTGACAGCACCACAGTGGGGATAGCTACGGGCTTACCCTTGTTGTACTTTACCGTTACCTGACATTTCCCGTCCGGCCTTAGGAAGGGAAGCACTCCCCTCTTCCTGACATCCCCCGCCCGTTCCATAATACGGTGAGAAAACATTATAGGGGCAGGCATAAGTTCCGGCGTTTCCGTACAGGCATAACCGAACATCATACCCTGATCCCCGGCACCCATCTCTTTGTGAAGTCCCTGCCCGGGAAGCACGCCCTGTGCAATATCGCTGGACTGCTCATGTATGGAAGAAAATACCGCGCACGATTTATAGTCTATTCCGTATGAAGGATCAGAATATCCAATATATTTAAGAACACCGCGCACAATCCTCTGTAAGTCTATATAACTCTTTGTGGTTATCTCACCTCCCACAAAAACCATGCCGGTAGTTGTAAATGTTTCACAGGCTACCCGCGACTCTTTGTCGTTCTTCAATGCAGAATCCAGAACGGCATCGGAAACCTGATCACATATCTTATCGGGATGCCCTTCTCCCACACTCTCCGATGTAAAAACAAACTCTTCTCTTGTATTCAAAATTAAAACCTCCTATTATTTTATATTTTACTTACTCTCTTCATGACCATTTTGATGCAGAACTTCCGTATCTCTTAAATAACGCAGGGTATCCTCCACCACAAAGGGCTCATACTTTAAACCAAGGCTCCCCTTCTTTACCCAGATCTTTACCATTCTTAAGCCTTCACCAGTTTCCGCAACAATATTTGGCAGTTCTTCTATATGTTTAATATCATCTATCTTAAATTCGAAAAAAATTGTATTAGAGCTAAATGGGTCGGCAATAAGTATTAATTTATCCGGCTCATGAGGATGTTTACGCGGGGCGCCGCTGAATGCGACACACTCCTTTGAATAGTTGGAGTGTGAAGAGTACTTCTTTATCTGAAAATAATCCGCTTTTTCAAGGTAACTACGAATAGTCATTCCAACCTCCGCTTGTAATTTTATAAATTTTAGCCACCGGAATTATTTCTTATAATCGTTAACCATTTTAATAGGCTGTCCGGTTGCTTCTAGTACAGACAGCCATAATGGGTCTTCCGGAGAGAGCCGTTTTCTTCGCGAAACCGCAAGCTTTATAGGCACATGTGTAAACTCGCTGTTCCATCTGCCGACAATCATCCCTGTTTTTCCCGCCATTCCTGCATGAACTGCGTTCTGTGCAAGCTGCATGCAGTATATTGAGTCGTAGGCATTTGCCGGAACAGAACGAACCATATAACTCGGATCTATATATTTAAGATTTACATACATTCCGGTATTCTCTTTAAAGTACTTCTTTATCTCCGTCCGTAAAAAAATACCTATATCGCCCAGCACAGGATTCCCCGAATCATCTTTTCTTCCGAAATCCTTCATAAGATACTGCTGACCGGCTCCTTCGGCAACAATAATTACAGCATGCTTTTTATGCTCAAGTCTCCTCTCCAGCGTTTTTAAAAACCCATTTTCTCCGCGAAGATCGAAAGGGACCTCAGGGATTAGGACAAAGTTAACCTCATTCATGGCAAGCGCCGCATTTGCCGCAATAAAACCGGAGAGCCTTCCCATAACCTTTACAAGGCCAATGCCGTAAGGTGCTCCCTTTGCCTCTGTATGCGCGCTTCTTATCGCCTCTGCAGCAATTGAAAATGCTGTTTCCAACCCAAAAGTCTTCTCTACGAAAGAGATATCGTTGTCTATTGTTTTGGGAACTCCGATAATCGATATTTTTAATTTTCTCTCTGTAATTTCCTCGTATATTTCCTGAGCACCGCGAAGCGTCCCATCGCCCCCTATAATAAATAGAACCGATATATTCATTCTATCAAGGCAGTCGATAATCTCTCCGACATCCTGCGGACCTCTGGAAGATGCAAGAATACTGCCGCCTTTCTCATGTATATCACGGATAATTTCTGGTGTTAACTCCATAGGTTTATAACTGTATTTTGATATAAAGCCTCTGTAACCATACCGAAAACCGAATATGGATTTAACCCCATACCTGTAATGGAGCTCCATAACTATAGAGCGGATTACATTGTTAATACCTGGACAGAGCCCTCCGCATGTCACAATCCCGGCTTTTGTTTTGGACGGATCAAAATATATTTTTCCCCTTGGCCCCGCTTTCTCAAAGGCTAAAAGAGGTTTACCAGCCTTAATTCTTTTAACAACCTTATCTCTGTCATTCTCAAGGAGAACAGACTCACTATCCCTAACATAGTTAACAATATTATCACCGTATATATTGGAGAGCTGAAAAGGGCAGTTCACCTTTGCAGGGCCTAAATTGTCTATCTTTAAATCTTTTAAACTAATCTCTAAATTTTCCATACTGGTTTTAACCCCATTTTTTCTTTTGCTTCTATAATGGTATTTTTGGCAACTTTCCTGCATTTCTCTGCATTACTTTCTAGTATTTCGATAATTTCTTTTTTTTCAAGAATTAATTTACTGTATCGCTCCTGTATTGGGCCAAGAACATTGAACAGGCTCTTTAATAGCCTTTTTTTACAGTCAACACAGCCTATACCGGCAGTTTTGCAGCCATGAATAATCTCCTCCCTTTCCTCTTCCGGAGTTACAAGCTTATGGTAGGAAAAAATATTGCACTTTTCAGGGTCGCCCGCGTCGCTCCGCCTAATCCGGGCAGGGTCCGTTTTAGCTCCTGCCAGTTTACTCCATATATCGTCTCTGGATTCCAGAAGACCAATTGCGTTATTTTTGCTCTTACTCATCTTATTTTCACCGTCTATTCCCATAACCCGCGGCGTTTCTGTTAAATAGGCCTCACATTCCGGAAAAGTTTTGCCATATCTGGAATTAAAGCGACGGGCAATTTCACGTGTTAGTTCAATGTGCTGTATCTGATCCTCTCCGACAGGAACAATTCCAGCTTTGTACAACAGAATATCGGCTGCCTGCAGAACCGGATAATCAAGCAGACCCATATTGACATTTTTTTTATTCTGTTTTGCCTTATCCTTAAATTGGGTCATCCTTTCCAACTCGCCTATTGGAATTACCGTATTAAACATCCATGTTAAGTCGGCATGTCCCGGGACTTCGGACTGTACGAAAAGGGTTGTCTTTTCTTTGTCTATGCCGCATGCATAAAGGTTTAATGCAAGATCAAGAATTCTCTTCTGCATATCTTTAGGATTGTAGAGAATAGTAATTGCATGCAAATCCACAATAGATATATATGTTTCAAAATTGTGCTGCAGCTTAACCCAGTTCTTAACTGCACCAAAGTAATTGCCCAAATGCAAACTTCCAGTCGGCTGTATACCGGTAAAGAGTGTTTTCATTATTAGCTCCTATATTAAATTTGCTGATATAATAATGTATATTAAGGGGTATTTCAATTGTCAGGCTAATTATTCCGCTGTTTTCATAAAGATATTTATATATGCACCAATTTGTTAAAGAATTGACTAATATTATATCATAGTATATAATAATTTTTAATTTTTAGACGAGGATTAATATAACCATGTCCAAAACACAAATCCCCAAGGATGATTACCCCGGTGTACAGGATTTAAATACAGACCTTATAAAAGGACTTACTGCCGGAAGTTTTGATGCCCTGCTTCTCTTTGACCTCGACCAGTTCCAGCTTGTAAACAAAACCTACGGCAGAAAGACAGGCGATCGTATAATTTATCTTATAACGGAATTCTTAAACAGAAGCGGTTTTAAGTGGTATAGAATCGGCGGAGAGGAATTTGCATTTCTCGTAGAAAAAACCTCGGAATTTCTTAACGGGGAGGATATAAGGAATCAGCTCCCTTTAATTGTTCATGAAAAAACAGGAATCCAAATAACAATCTCCGGAGGAGGGCTGCATCATCCCGGAGATGATTTTG
>QNBI01000098.1 GCA_003641675.1 Spirochaetota bacterium
ATACAAAAACGTCGTACCAGAGGGATATGGAGATACCCGGTAAACAAAATGAAGGAGAGCTTTTCGGAGGCACAATCCTTCGGCTGGGAAAAGAACTCGGGATTAGAACACCCGTAACAGCATCGCTTTACAACGGGTTAAAGGGCAAAAAATAAAGAAAAACTGTAAAAATCGGCAAAGATACTTTACAATAAATTATTTCTTTGTTATTGTCTTTAAACTGTTTTATTTGTACATTAATAGAAATCATAATAGAGGTAGAGAACAATGTCCCGTAAATGTGATATTTGTGGAAAATCAACTGTTAGCGGAAATAATGTTAGTCATGCGCACAACAAAACAAAGAGAGTATGGAAACCTAACCTGGTAAAGGTACGGACAATAGTGAACGGATCTAAGAAAACTTTACGGGTATGCACCCGGTGTTTAAGAAGCGGAAAAATAGTTAAAATCTAAAACTTAAACGCTATTAAAGCCCCTTAGAGCAGAGTAATCTTTTCATAGTAATTATTAAATATTTTATCGTATTCCTCTCTGTACTTTTTTAAAGCTTTAGGTAGATTGTTAAGAATATCACCTGCTGTCATTCCGTCTTTACCGTTAACAGAAGCGGCTAAATCACCCGCATAACCATGTAAAAAAACCCCCGCCTTTACAGCATCCTCCACCGGCAGTCCAAACCCTAAAGCGGCCGCAACCGTACCGGTTAATACGTCCCCGGAACCTGCAGAAGCCATACCGGAATTACCGCTTAAGTTGACATAAATTTTTCCGCTGGGTGTACCGATTAACGAATGAGCCCCTTTTAGTACAGTGAAAACACTGTATTCTATGCAGAACTGCCTTAAAACTTCTACTCGGTTATTATTAATCTCTTTAATGCTCTTTCCCGTTAGGCGGGACATCTCCCCTATGTGAGGGGTAAGTATCGTGTAATAATGTCTCCCTTTTAAAGCTTCTATATTCTGTGAAACAACTGTTAATCCGTCGCCGTCTATAATCAGAGGCTTCGCCGTTTCTGTTATAAGTTTAACGGCCAGTTTTGCAGTTTCACCGTTAAGTGAAATTCCAGGACCCAGCACAACCATATCCACTTTCTCTACCAGTTCAAGGAGCTCCTTTTCGTTTTCATAAGCTATGCTTCCCTCGTCTGTCTGCTTCATAGGTGCAAGAACAATTTCCGGCCCATTTTCGGCAACAAAGGGGGTAACAGATGCAGGGGCGGCAAGTCTTGAATATCCGCCTCCCGCTTTTAAAAACGAATATGCGCTAAAAAAGGGCGCACCGTAATAACTTCCGGCGCCTGCGACAAACAGTGCGTCGCCGAAATCTCCCTTATGCCCGTCGGGCTTTCTTAACGGAAGCGGCAGTGGTAAACTAACTGCAGTGGTTATTGATTCATCTTCATAGATAGCGGGTATAAATGATATATGACTTAAAAATAATTTACCCCCGTATTCGAACCCCGGGTAGAGGATATTCCCTATCTTCGGAAGTCCAAAGGTAACTGCAATATCAGCTTTTACAGCTGTACCCATTACCATTCCGGTATTACCGTTAATACCGGATGGAATATCAATGCTTACAGTATATTTCCCGCTCTTATTTATAAGCTCTATAACTGTCCGGTATATTCCGCCTACTTCCCTTGACAGTCCTGTTCCGAATAGTGCATCCACTATAACATCTGCATGTTCAATAATACCTGCTATATCCTCTATCTCTTTCTCTGCGATGGGCTTTACGGAAAACTGCTGGGAAGATTGCCCGGAAACATTTCCACCGCGGCCGGTTTTAAGGTTTAACACATTTACATCGTAATGAAGGAGTATATTTAAGTTTATAAGGGCAGACCCCTTAATTCTTTTAACATCGCCTGCAATGCACACAGTCACATCAGCCCCCATGGAGCGCAATTTACGCGCAGCGACAAAACCGTCACCTCCGTTGTTTCCTGTTCCTGAGAAAATGACATATTTTTTATTTCTTATTCCGGATTCCTTTAACTCGTTTAAAACTGCATAATATACGGCGTTGCCTGCGTTTTCCATAAGGATAGTATCCGGTACCGAATACTCTTCCACAGCTTTGCTATCACAGCCGCGCATCTGTTCAACCGTAGCAATCTTTAAGTTTTTCATACTTTAGACCTCATAGTATAATTATGACGAATGTAATAAACCCTAAACAATATGCAACTGTATATAAAGATATTAGGCATGCTGAATTAAATCAACAACTATAAGAAATAAATCCACTGCATATAAACTGACCGGTTTGCCTGAGACAGGTACTAATAATATTGACGAATGGATATATAATAATTATTATATACAACTATGAACGATAAACCGGAAATAATATACTACAAATCATTTATATGCCCGCGGTGTATTCCGACAAGCAGATTTTTAAAGAATTTAAAAGCTCAGCACCCTGAAATTAAAATAACGGAAATAGAAATTCTTACCAATATGAAAAAAACCATTAAAGAGGGGATTCACGGAATTCCTGTAATTGCCATCGGCAATAAACGGTACTCAGGAGTACCATCTATAGGCGAAGTGCTTGAACTGCTTGGCATCCCCTCTAATAATTAAAGTTTCATATTCATAATCATCCTTGTAAAGAAGGGAAGAAGCCAGACAAATCATACAACTATGCTGAATTTATGAAAACTGTGAAGCAGAGCTTCGTTCTTTCTTATAAGAACAATGGTTGCCCACACTGCATGAAAGGCCATTAGTACAATTGCAAGCACTCCTGTAACTGCATGTACGGAAAGAGTAAAAGAAGAACTCATAATACCCATAAGGGTTGTTCCTGTTGTATCGCAGAGAAATCCTATCCAGAAAAAGATTAAATGCCAGGGTTTAAGAATTTTCTGGATTTTCTCCGACCAGACCCCGATTGAGTAACAAATTAGCGCAGAAACTATAAATACAATCGAGAAAACAGGCATAAAACCGCCTGCAATTTCCGTTAAAACAGCACAACCTTATCAACCTCTGTCATATCCAGAACGCCGGCGGAAACTCTCTTTCTCCCGGAGGGCTCAAAGGAACCGTTAATCCAGAAAGAATCTTTAAGGGGAATAAACAAATAGTCTTTATATCTCTTTCGCCCCCATACAACCATAGCAACCCCGTCTTTAGAACTTTTCTTAATAGGTAAACCCTGTCCGTCTTTGTCTCCGATAATAAGCCTTAAATCCGCCGAATAATCCGGGCCAGAGTCTAAACAATTCTTCTCGTTAAGTTTTTTTAGGAGATACCCTGCATTTCTGGAATTCCAGAACAGAGTAATTCTAACTCCACTATGCTGAAATACATTAATTAAAAGGGATACTATGCTTTGCTCCTTATCTTTTCCGTATTTCAGGGCTATATCCTCCGGATTAATCATTATATCAACAGGCCCGGAATTATGAGCCTTTTCGACAGCCTTCTTCAATTCCCCAATATCTGGATAAACAATAGAAACGGCTCTTTTTACAGATTCGGTTTCCGTACCTACGGCCCATAGTTCAAAAAGACCCTCCCTTTTCATTCTGTAACACTCGGTAAATACTACATTATTGGCGTTCTCTATATCACCTACAAGAATAACTGTATGAGACGTTTTAGCGGCAGGTCCGCTTTTTTCTGTTGTTCCTCCTGCCCCGGCTATTAAGAATTCTGGGTCATCAAAAAATCCTGTAACAGATTCCGTTTTCTTGAGTAGTTCAACCCAACGAGGATTTACAGGAGCAATATCCTTAGGCACTATCTGTATTCCCCTCATCTCTGCTCTTTCTAAAAAGGCGTCTATAATTTCTGCGGCAAGATAGGGAGAAACTTCCATAACAGGCTTTTTACTATTTAAAAGATACTTCTGCACCTTATAACCTGCTAGAGAAAACTCAATACTGTTTCCCTTTGTATCAATCGGTTTTTCAGGTACAAGTATATTTAAAAATGACTGCTCAAACCTTCCCTTACTGCACAGTTTACCCCAGTTCACAGGCGCATTTCTGTCCGTAATCCTTGTGAGAAGCGAGCCGTGATATCGGTACTCTACTGAACATCCCACAGAGCATTGAGAACAAAAACCTTCCTCTACTCTCTCCTCCAACGGAACCGTCTTTCCCAGAGGGCTTCCGTCCGCTTTTACACCCAGTGGGACCTTCTCTGTGAGAGCGCCTACCGGACAGGCAGAAACGCACTGACCACAGCTTATGCATGTATTCTCCTCACCGAGGGGAGCATCAAAAGAAGGGACAACAAGCGACGAGAAACCTCTGTACATATAGCCTAATGCTCCGATTCCCTGAACTTCCAGGCATATTCGTATACATCTTGCACATAGAATACACTTGGAAGGGTCTCTTGCAATAAAGGGATGACTCTTATCTATAGGATGTTTCTTAACCTCACCCAGAAAATTTGTTGCAACGGCATTGTATTCATCTGCGTACTTTTTAAGTTTACACTCATACACATCCTGGCACCCGCATTCAAGGCATCTACCAGCTTCCTTAACTGCCTGATCTTCGGTGAATCCTAACTCTATCTCTTTAAAGGACTTTTTACGTTCCTCGGGTTCCAGCACGGGCATCTTTTCCCGTGGGATTTTAGGCTCATCCTTATAGTCATCTTTGGTTACAGGCTGTAGATCATCCTTCTTGCTTAAAAATTCCTTATGATATTCAATCGTTTTGCCGTCTAAATATTTAAGGACCGATCGGGCAGCATACTTGCCTCCCGCAATAGCACGTATAGCGATATCCGGCCCTGTCAGCAAATCTCCTGCCGCAAATATCCCTTCCACCTTTGTCGCACCGGTATTTTTGTCGCCGATAAGGTAGCTGCGTTCATCAAGAAGCCCTCTAATTCCTTCCAGCGGTACACTATCGGCATACTGCCCGATTGCAGATATAACGGTATCCACCGGCACGGTAAACTCTGAACCTTCAACAGGAATGGGACGCCTTCTGCCCGAAGAATCACGCTCTCCCAGCTTCATCCGTACAAGCTTTATCGCTTCAAGGAAATCACCGCTGGACTCCACTGCCGTAGGAGCTGCTAAAAACTCAATCTTCACTCCCTCTTTAATGGCATCCTCTATTTCCGTATAATGTGCAGGCATCTCGTTTCTCGTGCGTCTGTAAAAAATAGAAACATCTTCTGCGCCGAGTCTTACAGAAGTTCTGGCAGCATCTATTGCCGTGTTTCCGCCTCCTATCACAACCACTTTTCTGCCAACCTTGACATGCCTACCCATAGCAACATCACGCAGGAATTCTATCCCCGAAAGGACCTCCCTATGATTTTCACCCGGAACGCGTAAATTCCGGCTTTTCCAAGCGCCCAAGGCAATAATAACGGCATCGTTGTCCTTTCTTAGACTTAAAAGATCAAAATCCCGTCCCAGCCTTGTGTTTGTCTTTAGGGTAACACCGAGCCTCAGTATTGTATTAATTTCAAGGTCAAGTACATCTTGCGGCATCCTGTAATCTGGTATTCCGTAGCGGAGCATCCCTCCTGCTTTTTCCATACCTTCGTAAACTGTGACATCCACACCGGCCTGCACGAGGTAATATGCAGCGGACAGGCCTGCAGGTCCTCCGCCTACTACCGCTACCTTTTTTCCTTTTTTAGGAGCTATCTTAGGGTCGTAACTGTTGTCGGAAAAAAGGTCAAGGTCTGCTACATACCTCTTTAACCAGTCTATTGCAACTGGTTCATCCACGAGGTTCCTTCTACAGGCGTCTTCGCATGGTCTTGGACAAACACGCCCACAGACAGAGGGAAATGGATTGTCCTTCTTAATAAGTTCTAATGCTTCTCTAAACTTTCTGTCAGCAATTAACCCTACATAACCCTGGACATCTATATTGGACGGACATGCAAGAGTACACGGTGCTTTGCAGTCTCCGTAGTGATTTGAAAGTATCAATTCCAAAGCCATTTTCCTGGCGCTTTTTACTTTTTCATTATTGGAATGTATTACCATTCCTTCCCGTACTTTTGTGGCACATGACGGAACAAACCCCCTTGCACCCTCTACCTCCACAACACATACCCAGCATGAACCATACGGTTCCAGCCGCGGGTCATGACACAGTGTGGGAATTTCCACTCCCTGCTCTTCTGCCACGTTAAGTATTGTTTTTCCCTCCGGAACAATAAGTTTTTTTCCGTCAAAAGTTATCGATATATTTTTATTATTCTTCTCACTCAAGATTTTGCTCCTACCTCTCCAGCATAAGCTACCCCGGTTATTATTTCTATTGCATCAAACCGGCACGCCTCCATACAGAGGCCGCACTTTATACACAGCTTGGGATCTATGGAATGGATATCCCTCCTCTCTCCGTGAGCCGCTCCTGTCGGACAAACTTTAGAACAGAGAGTACAGCCGGTACAGTTTTCCGGTATTACTCTAAACTCAATTAAAGCCTTGCATTTCTTTGCAGGGCAGCTTTTTTTTAGTATGTGGGCTTCGTACTCTTCTCTAAAGTATTTCAAAGTTGTCAATACAGGGTTGGGGGCTGTCTGGCCTAGCGCGCATAGCGATGTTGTTTTTATTTTAGCTGCAAGCTCCTCAAGTTTATCCAGGTCTTCCATTCTGCCCTGTCCCAGCGTAATCTTTTCAAGAATCTCAAGCATTCTCTTTGTACCGATTCTGCAAAAAGTGCACTTTCCGCACGATTCACTCTGTGTAAAACTTAAGAAAAAGCGTGCCACATCCACCATACATGTAGATTCATCCATAACCACCATTCCGCCGGAGCCCATTATCGCTCCCGTCGATGTAAGAGAATCATAGTCAACAGGCGTATCCAGAAGACTCTCCGGTAGACAGCCTCCGGAAGGGCCGCCTATCTGCACAGCTTTAAATTTCTTATTTCCCTTAATACCACCGCCTATATCAAAAATAACTTCTCTTAAGGTAGTTCCCATAGGAACTTCTACCATTCCCCCGCGTTTTATCTTTCCCGCAAGAGCAAAAACCTTGGTCCCCTTGCTCTTGGCAGTTCCGATTCTGGCATACACGCTCCCTCCCATTCTTATAATGACAGGTACATTGGCAAGAGTCTCCACATTGTTGATATTTGTGGGTGCGCCCCAGAGGCCTTTCACTGCAGGGTACGGAGGCCTTAAACGCGGCATTCCCCGTTTCCCCTCTATCGATGCCATTAAAGCAGTTTCTTCACCGCAGACAAAAGCTCCTGCCCC
>QNBI01000099.1 GCA_003641675.1 Spirochaetota bacterium
AAGAAGGTATTTGAAAAATCAAGGAAAGCTGCGGATACTCTGTCCAGAGGGGTTCAGTTCCTGCTTAAAAAGAACCATGTCGATTTAATTAAGGGAACAGCGGTAATTGAAAGCCGTAATGCCGTTAAGCTTAACACCGGCCGGATTATAAAGGGTAAAAATATAATAATTGCAACGGGTTCAAGGCCCAGAGAGATACAGGGTTTTGAATTTGACGGCAAGTTTATACTTTCTTCTACAGATGCCCTCATGCTGGAAGAGCTTCCTGAGAGTATTATTATCCTCGGCGCGGGGGCCATCGGGGTTGAGTTTGCCCATATACTTAACACTTTCGGTGTAGAGGTTACACTTGTGGAAATGATGGAAACGATTCTTCCGCTTGAGGATAGAGAAACGGTTTCCGTGCTTGCAAGGTCTTTTAGAAGACGCAGGATAAAAAGCTATACATCTACGAAGGCGCTCTCGGTGACTAAAGAAAAGAATTCCATAGATCTCTTAATAGAAGGAAAGGACGGCAAACAGGAGCATGTAAAAGGGGATAAGCTTCTGGTTGTTGTAGGACGTGCTACAAATACGGAAAATATCGGGCTTAAAAAGATAGGTCTTGCCACGGAAAGGGGATTTATCCCTGTCGGCGACTACTATGAAACTAAAGTAAAAGGAGTATTTGCCGTAGGCGATGTAATAGCATCTCCGCAGCTTGCCCATGTTGCATCGAAAGAAGGAGAGACTGCTGTTGAGTATATAGCCGGTAAAAATCCTACAAAGAGGATTAATTCGCTTCATATTCCATCCGGGGTATACTGCGAACCTCAGATAGGAAGCTTCGGCTATACGGAGGAGAATCTCAAGCTTAAAGGAATACCCTATAAAAAGGCAGGCTTTCCTTACCGCGGAGCTGGAAAATCTGTAGCTATTGAGAAACCGGAAGGGCAGGTAAAGGTTTTGTTCGATCCGGAGACAAAAGAAATCCTGGGTGCGCATATAGTGGGTTACGACGCAACGGAGCTTATACACGAAATGCTACTTGCAGAAACCGCAGAACTTCTGCCGGAGGATATTGCCAATATGATACATGCGCATCCCACATTATCAGAGGCAGTGATGGAATCCATGAGAGCTGCGGAAGGATGGGCAATTCATGTCTAATATTAGCTGTTCAACATGTAAATTTCTCGATTCCTACCGAGGAAAAGATTTTATAGGTCAATGGCCTACTATTGATAAACTCTTTAGAATTACTGTAAAAAGATTCGCTGAAAGGTCCTGTTTTACCTCCTTTGACCCTGAAGATTTTACAGTTACCTATAGGGAGGCTCTTAAATTAGTGGACAGAATTGCTTCCTATCTGCAGGAAAAGGGTGTCTCAAAGGGCGACATGGTTGCTTTAACAGGCAAGAATACTCCGGAGTGGGCTGTAAGCTATCTTGCCATTCTCTCTGCAGGTGGTACTGTAGTGCCTATAGATTACCAGCTTGAACCTGAGAGAATAGCCCATCTTATGGAATTTGCAGGTGTTAAGGCACTTATTGTCGATGAGGAAAAGTATGACAGCATACTTGAGAAAACGCAAGGATTAAATTTAAGCACGGTACTTTCTCTTTCTCGTGAAAAATCTGATTATGTTTTTGATATTAATCCTGAAGTTGAAAAACCGGAAGAAGCCGGAACAGATGAAAATGATACTGCAGCAATACTCTTTACTTCTGGCACTACTGGAAACGAGAAGGGCGTTATTCTCACTCATGGTAACTTTGTAAGTGACGTGTTTCTGACTCAGACTCTTCTAGGGGTATCGGAAAAGGATATATTCTATGCGCTTCTGCCCTTACATCATTCCTATTCCATGAATGCTGTATTCCTGCAGTCTATATCTGTCGGAGCGGAAATTGTATTTGCAAAGGGACTCGTTGTAAAGCAGATTTTAAGCGACCTTAAAAAGGGAAAGGTGACTATGTTTTTGGGAATTCCCCTTCTGTTTAACAAGCTGTTGAAGGCAATACTAAAGGGGATAAGAGAGAAGGGAACGGTGATTTACGGAATAGTGCGTTTTCTTATGGGAGTAAGCGGGATTATAAAAAAGACGGTAAGTATCAATCCCGGTAAATTCCTTTTCCATTCCATATTAAAAAAGGCCTCGCTGGATACGGTTCGAATCTGTATCTCCGGCGGAGGACCGCTTGCTCCTTCTACGTTTAGACTGTTTAATCAGCTCGGCATAGATTTTGTGCAGGGATACGGATTAACGGAAACGGCCCCTATTGCGGCTTTGAATCCCGTAGAAAAATATAAGGAGACTTCTGTTGGCAAGATTATTCCGCATGTAGATGTTAAAATAGTTGATAAGGATGCTAACGGAGTGGGGGAAATACTTATTAAAGGCCCGATTGTTACAAAGGGCTACTATAAAAGTAGAGAGGAAACAAAAGAAGCATTCACAGAAGACGGCTACTTTAA
The DNA here is from genome assembly GCA_003641675.1 of Spirochaetota bacterium. GTDB lineage: Bacteria > Spirochaetota > Spirochaetia > SZUA-6 > SZUA-6 > SZUA-6. The sequence goes on from QNBI01000099.1 coordinate 2,458, forward strand.
GACGGGAGATATCGGCTACCTCGATTCGGATAACTACCTGTATCTTTCCGGACGTAAGAAATCTATGATAGTGACAGAGGGGGGAAAGAACGTTTATCCGGAGGAGATAGAGGATCATTTTCAGTTTTTTGAGGAGATAGAACAGATAGCAGTTAAGGGGTATATTAAGGATAAAGAGATGAAAGTGGAGGGAATAGAGGCGCTGGTGTATCCGTCGTCTGAGTATTTTAAGGAAAACCGAGATGCGGATGCGGAGAAAAGAATCGGCGAAATAATAGAAGAGGTCAACAGAGAGCTTCTGCCTTACCAGGAGATAGATAAGTTTACGGTTCTCTTCGAGCCCATGGAGATGACGACTACAAAGAAGATAAAGAGGTATAAACTTAAAAGTAATTAAAGTTAGGGTGTTTTAAACAGCCTTATCTGCTATGGCAGCTAAAATTCAAGGCAGGCGGATATGACAAGAAAAAGCAAACTCATTACGGTAATTCGAATTTGGGGAATAGTTTCTCTTGTTCTGCTTGCTGCAATTATTATTGGTATTGATCTTGTGGATACTTATAGAGGTTTTCGCGTACAGTGCGAGGGGATACGGAAAGATTATGTCAATGAGCAGAAAAAACTTGTTAAACGCGAGGTTGAGCGGGTAGTTAACGATATCCATTATTCAAAGGCTCAATACAGGCAGAAGGTAAAAGAAGAGATAAAACTGCAGACCTATGAAGTATATAATACTGCTTTAAGCATATATAACAACAATAAACAGGAAAAGACGAAAAATGAAATTCAGAGGATGATATTGGATGTCTTTAATCCTAATGCGTCTGGAAACGATTTTATGAGCCGGTTTATTATTAATACCGATGGAAAGGTTCTGTTTTTCGGAGATAAACCGGATATTGAGGGTAGTAATATACTGAATATCCGCAATAGAGAAGGCCGTTACTTTGTTAAGGATATAATATACAAAGCCCAAAAGTCCGGTGAAACATTTCACAGTGATTTATGGAATTCTGGAAATAAAGAGGCTCACAAAACATGTTTTATAAAACTATTTAAACCCTATAGCTGGATTTTAGGGACATGCATTAATAGTGATTCTATAGTATTACAAGTTCAAAAGAGTCTTATAGGAAAAATTTCCTCTATTAAATTCGGGAAAGAGGGATACATTTTTGTAAATAAGTGGGACGGAACTGTTTTGGTGAGTAACGGCAAAATACTGTCTGGAAATAAGAAGCTATGGGAGGAATTCGGTCCTAAAACGCGGGAAGTTTTTAATAAAGAAATAGAGGCGGCAAAAAAGTCCGGAGGAGACTATATATACTACAAATGGATAAAGCTAAGCGACCCGCAAAAAGTATCTCCTAAGGTATCTTTTATTTACGGGATTCCCGAATGGAAATGGATTGTAGGTTCGGGTGTTTATCTGGATGATGTGGATAAGAATATAGAAGCTATGGCTTCTTCTTTAAAGAAACAGATATGGGATAAAATATTACGTTTCATATTAATTGCCGGTATTATATCGGGAATTTTTATTTATGTTTCCTGGCTGTTCAATAGAAGGCTTAAGAAGGATTTTAATCTTTTTATATCTTTTTTCAGCAGAGCAGCGCTTTCTAATGAAAGCATTGATACAGAATCGGTAAGATTTGCCGAATTTCATGAGCTTTCGGATTATGCCAATAGAATGCTTGCCGATAAGGAGAAAGCGCAGCAGGATTTAATGGAGGAAAAGGAGAGATTATCTGTCACTTTACAATCCATTGGTGATGGAGTTATTGCTGCGGATACTCTGAGCAGAGTTGTTCTTGTAAATGAAGCGGCGGAGAAACTAACCGGGTGGAGTCAGCAAGATGCGCGGGGAAGAGAGCTCACCGATGTTTTTAATATAATAAATGAGGATACGCGGGAAAGAGTTAAAAATCCGGTGGAGAGAGTTTTTACAGAAAACCGTGTTGTAGGACTTGCCAATCATACCGTTCTTGTTTCAAAGGACGGCACGGAATACAATATAATGGACAGTGCAGCTCCGATTAAAGACAGCAAAGGAAAAATACACGGAGTTGTGCTTGTCTTTCGTGATGTAACGGAAAAACTAAAAGTAGAAAAGGAATTAGCTAAGGTAAACAAGTTAGAGTCTATAGGAATACTTGCCGGAGGAATTGCGCATGATTTTAACAATATTCTCACAGGGATATTCGGTAATATCAAGCTTGCACAAATGGCGCTGCCCAAAGACCATGAAACTTTTGATTATCTTAAGAAGGCAGGCGATGCACTTGAAAGAGCTACCAATCTGACAAAACAGCTCTTGACATTCGCAAAGGGCGGAGACCCGTTAATCGAGACTGTAAATATCCGGGGTGTAGTTATGGATTCTGTTTCCTTTAATTTAAGCGGAAGCAGTGTAAAAGCTGTATACGAGATACCGGTAAATATCTGGCAGGTTAAGGCGGATAAGGGGCAGATAAGCCAGGTTATTGCAAATCTTACAATAAATGCAAAAGACGCTATGCCGGAGGGCGGTAGAATTTTTATAAGCATGGAGAATGTTTCTGTGGAGGGAGGCGCCTTAGTAGACACTTCTCCGGCGGTTGACTCTGCAGCTTCTTCTGCCAGTGTATTTCCCGGCGACTATGTAAAAATAATTTTTAGGGATGAAGGTATCGGAATTCCCAAAGAAAATCTAAGCAAAGTCTTCGACCCTTATTTCACTACAAAAGAAGCCGGGAATGGACTTGGATTAGCAACTACGCATTCAATCATTAAAAAGCATGGCGGATATATAGTGGTAGACTCAACGCCGGGGGCCGGCACTGTTTTTACTATCTATCTTCCGGCGGATAGATCTTCTAAAGTCAAAACCGGCGGGGTCGATTCAGGTATCGGTACGGATTTGAAACATCTTTCGGGATATATCCTTGTAGTGGATGATGAGGAAATGATAAGAGATGTAACTAAACGTATGCTTAAAATACTGGGATATACATGCGACTTTGCTTCTGAAGGAAGAGAAGCTTTAGAAAAATATGTATCTGCTAAGGAGAGTGGGCATCCTTTTAATGCTGTAATTATGGATCTAACTATCCGGGGTGGTATGGGCGGAAAGGAAGCTGTTGCAGAAATTATAGCACATGATCCGGATGCGGCTGTTATTGTTTCCAGCGGCTATTCGAATGACCCTGTAATGGCTAATTATGTTGAATACGGTTTTAAGGGAAGGATTACAAAACCTTTTAAAATGGAAGCATTAAAGAAAGAGATAGAAAGGGTTATCTGGCAGCAGAAAGAATTGTAAAAGACTTACTCCGGCAGCAGGCAAAGGCAGCAGGATTTAGATAAAGTGTATGTACTTTTTGGTTGCCCGGCTAAAATCTGCATAGTATCCTCTATATTCCGGGGGAAGTAGCTTCGCTATCTGGTACATTATCTCGTCTGTCATTTGCTGACGTATAATGTTTGTCATCTTCTCTCCCTTTGTACTAAGCTTAAAAGGTTTGCCTACCTTAATATGGAAATCTGTTCTGCGGAAATGAATAAGGTTCTCTTTAAAATGTTCCCCTCCATAGTGTGCAAGCGGCAGAATCGGAACATCATCATGGAGAGCCAGCATTACTACCCCGCCTTGAGCTTTTTTAAGCTGTCCGTTCCAGCTCCTTGTCCCTTCCGGTGCTACTGCAAGAAAGAATTTTTCTTCGAATGCTCTATGGGCTAATCTAAAGGCCTTTAAATCTACAGTTCCCCTGTGGATAGGAATTGCATTCCAGATTTTATTAAAAAGCAACCGAGAAATAGGTTTGTTCCAGAATTCCGCCTTTGCAAATCCGGATATTTTTCTGGGCATTAAAAAGGAATAGAATAATGGTACTTCCAGGGAAGTTATATGATTGGATACCAGTATAAGGGGGCCCTCTTTCGGAACTTTAAGCAGTTCATCTTTATCTATTTTACAGGTAATGTTGATAAAAGTTCTAATGCTTGCATTAACAATCCATGCTGCAAACGACATTTTAGCTCCCGGAAAATTTTAATTTTTTAATATTATACAGAGGTTGTCATTCAATATCAATTAGTTAATAATGTGGCCATGAACGGAAAAGAACGAATTCTCGCTGCTCTAAATATTCAGGTACCGGATAAAGTTCCGGTGTGGATTCACGCTATTAACGAAACTGCAGTCGTTAATATAGGAAAGCTTATAACGGAAGATGTACCGGATGCAAAACCTGTCAATCTTTTAAGTATGGAGGAGATGCAAAAACTACTGGAAATTCTCTTTATTATACATGAAAAACTGGAGATTGATGGTTTTACAGCTCTTGGCCTTAGTGAGCTAATGGGGGTAAAAAACATAGATAATACCCGTTTTATAGATCAATGGGGTACAACCTGGGCACGCAGTCCCCACGGGATTGCCTATATGGTACAGCCTTCCGTAGAATCCCCGGAAAACTTAAACCGCTATACTGTTCCCGATATCCATGATAACGAGGGGTTTATGGTAAAGCTTGCGGCAAACCGGTTTGGAAATGAGAAGGCGGTCTTTTTTTTAATGCGTGGTACATTTGTCCGTTCCTGGCGAATCCGGGGTATGCAGAACCTTATGCTGGATATGCTTGAAAGGCCGGATTTTGTGCATGAACTTGCCGAAATGGTTACAGAATATAATATGAAAATATGCAGAATTGCTG